>NZ_CP017280.1 GCF_001750725.1 Enterobacter ludwigii | reverse complement strand
CCCGTACGGCCAATGAAGCGGACCTCTGGCTCCAGCCAGACGTTAAATTTTTCGCCCACTTGCTGACGGACGTGATGGGCCAACCGGACAACATCCTCGCTGGTCGCATCGTTTTGATTAATCAGCACCAGAGCCTGCTGACGATGAACGGCCGCACCGCCCACGGAGGCGCCTTTTAACTGGCATTGATCGATAAGCCAGCCCGCGGCCAGCTTCACGCTACCATCCGCCTGTGGGTAATGGGGTGCGGCAGGCCAACCTGCAAGAAACGCTTGGGCGTTTTCGCTGCTGATAACCGGGTTTTTGAAGAAGCTTCCCGCATTTCCATTCACTTTAGGATCAGGAAGTTTGGTCGTGCGCATATGGCACACCGAGTCAAAAACGTCACGGGCAGTCGCCGTTTCGGGATCGAGACGCGTTAAATCACCGTAGGTCAGCACCGGCTGCCAGTTTTTTGACAGACGCAGGCCTACGGCGACAATCACGTAGCGATCCTGATATTCATGCTTGAAAATACTGTCACGGTAGCCAAAACGGCACTGTTCAGCGGTTAAACGCTGAGCCGCGCCGGTCGCCAGCTCAATACAATCGACGTATTCACAAACGTGTTTCAGTTCGATGCCATAGGCACCGATATTTTGAATGGGGGATGATCCGGCGCAGCCAGGGATAAGGGCAAGGTTTTCCAGTCCTGGCATCCCTTTGTCCAGGGTGTATTGCACCAGATGATGCCAGTTTTCACCGGCGCCAACGTGCAGATGCCAACTATCGGCGCGCTCTTCCACATCAATTCCCATGATGCGGTTAACGATCACCGTTCCCGCAAAATCATCGAGAAACAGGACATTACTTCCTTCGCCCAGAATCAGTACAGGTTCGTCTTGTTCTGTTGCGCTTTGCCAGGCATCCAGCAGCTGCTGTGCAGTATCGGCACGTACAATTTTATTAGCATTACGTTGAATGCCAAAGGTATTCCAGGGCTTAAGGGAGTGATTCATAGACGCTATCCTGAGACAAAAACCGGGATAGTTTACCGTATATACGGGGGGATAGGTGATTAGTTTAGAGCAACGAGGAAGGGATAAAAACGCAAAAAGGCCATCCTTTCGGATGGCCTCTTCACTTATTTGATGCCTGGCAGTTCCCTACTCTCACATGGGGAGACCCCACACTACCATCGGCGCTACGGCGTTTCACTTCTGAGTTCGGCATGGGGTCAGGTGGGACCACCGCGCTAAAGCCGCCAGGCAAATTCTGTTAATCTGTATCAGCTGAAAATCGTCTCTCATCGCCAAAACATCTTCGGCGTTGTAAGGTTAAGCCTCACGGTTCATTAGTATCGGTTAGCTCAACGCATCGCTGCGCTTACACACCCGACCTATCAACGTCGTAGTCTTCAACGTTCCTTCAGGAGACTTAAAGTCTCAGGGAGAACTCATCTCGGGCAAGTTTCGTGCTTAGATGCTTTCAGCACTTATCTCTTCCGCATTTAGCTACCGGGCAGTGCCATTGGCATGACAACCCGAACACCAGTGATGCGTCCACTCCGGTCCTCTCGTACTAGGAGCAGCCCCCTCAATTCTCCAGCGCCCACGGCAGATAGGGACCGAACTGTCTCACGACGTTCTAAACCCAGCTCGCGTACCACTTTAAATGGCGAACAGCCATACCCTTGGGACCTACTTCAGCCCCAGGATGTGATGAGCCGACATCGAGGTGCCAAACACCGCCGTCGATATGAACTCTTGGGCGGTATCAGCCTGTTATCCCCGGAGTACCTTTTATCCGTTGAGCGATGGCCCTTCCATTCAGAACCACCGGATCACTATGACCTGCTTTCGCACCTGCTCGAGCCGTCACTCTCGCAGTCAAGCTAGCTTATGCCATTGCACTAACCTCCTGATGTCCGACCAGGATTAGCTAACCTTCGTGCTCCTCCGTTACTCTTTGGGAGGAGACCGCCCCAGTCAAACTACCCACCAGACACTGTCCGCAACCCGGATTACGGGTCTACGTTAGAACACCAGCCATTAAAGGGTGGTATTTCAAGGTTGGCTCCACGCAGACTGGCGTCCACGCTTCAAAGCCTCCCACCTATCCTACACATCAAGGACCAGTGTTCAGTGTCAAGCTATAGTAAAGGTTCACGGGGTCTTTCCGTCTTGCCGCGGGTACACTGCATCTTCACAGCGAGTTCAATTTCACTGAGTCTCGGGTGGAGACAGCCTGGCCATCATTACGCCATTCGTGCAGGTCGGAACTTACCCGACAAGGAATTTCGCTACCTTAGGACCGTTATAGTTACGGCCGCCGTTTACCGGGGCTTCGATCAAGAGCTTCGCGTTACCGCTAACCCCATCAATTAACCTTCCGGCACCGGGCAGGCGTCACACCGTATACGTCCACTTTCGTGTTTGCACAGTGCTGTGTTTTTAATAAACAGTTGCAGCCAGCTGGTATCTTCGACTGATTTCAGCTCCACCCGCAGGGGCTTCACCTACATATCAGCGTGCCTTCTCCCGAAGTTACGGCACCATTTTGCCTAGTTCCTTCACCCGAGTTCTCTCAAGCGCCTTGGTATTCTCTACCTGACCACCTGTGTCGGTTTGGGGTACGATTTGATGTTACCTGATGCTTAGAGGCTTTTCCTGGAAGCAGGGCATTTGTTACTTCAGCACCGTAGTGCCTCGTCATCACACCTCAGCGTTAACAAGGAACCGGATTTACCTGGAACCTCCGCCTACATGCTTAAACCGGGACAACCGTCGCCCGGCTAACATAGCCTTCTCCGTCCCCCCTTCGCAGTAACACCAAGTACAGGAATATTAACCTGTTTCCCATCGACTACGCCTTTCGGCCTCGCCTTAGGGGTCGACTCACCCTGCCCCGATTAACGTTGGACAGGAACCCTTGGTCTTCCGGCGAGCGGGCTTTTCACCCGCTTTATCGTTACTTATGTCAGCATTCGCACTTCTGATACCTCCAGCACCCCTCACAGGACACCTTCAACGGCTTACAGAACGCTCCCCTACCCAACAACGCATAAGCGTCGCTGCCGCAGCTTCGGTGCATGGTTTAGCCCCGTTACATCTTCCGCGCAGGCCGACTCGACCAGTGAGCTATTACGCTTTCTTTAAATGATGGCTGCTTCTAAGCCAACATCCTGGCTGTCTGTGCCTTCCCACATCGTTTCCCACTTAACCATGACTTTGGGACCTTAGCTGGCGGTCTGGGTTGTTTCCCTCTTCACGACGGACGTTAGCACCCGCCGTGTGTCTCCCGTGATAACATTCTTCGGTATTCGTAGTTTGCATCGGGTTGGTAAGCCGGGATGGCCCCCTAGCCGAAACAGTGCTCTACCCCCGAAGATGAGTTCACGAGGCGCTACCTAAATAGCTTTCGGGGAGAACCAGCTATCTCCCGGTTTGATTGGCCTTTCACCCCCAGCCACAAGTCATCCGCTAATTTTTCAACATTAGTCGGTTCGGTCCTCCAGTTAGTGTTACCCAACCTTCAACCTGCCCATGGCTAGATCACCGGGTTTCGGGTCTATACCCTGCAACTTAACGCCCAGTTAAGACTCGGTTTCCCTTCGGCTCCCCTATACGGTTAACCTTGCTACAGAATATAAGTCGCTGACCCATTATACAAAAGGTACGCAGTCACCCCATAAAAGAGGCTCCCACTGCTTGTACGTACACGGTTTCAGGTTCTTTTTCACTCCCCTCGCCGGGGTTCTTTTCGCCTTTCCCTCACGGTACTGGTTCACTATCGGTCAGTCAGGAGTATTTAGCCTTGGAGGATGGTCCCCCCATATTCAGACAGGATACCACGTGTCCCGCCCTACTCTTCGAGTTCACAGCCTGTGTGCTTTCGTGTACGGGACTTTCACCCTGTACCGTGCGACTTTCCAGACGCTTCCACTAACACACAAGCTGATTCAGACTCTGGGCTGCTCCCCGTTCGCTCGCCGCTACTGGGGGAATCTCGGTTGATTTCTTTTCCTCGGGGTACTTAGATGTTTCAGTTCCCCCGGTTCGCCTCGTTAACCTATGTATTCAGTTAACGATAGTGTGTCGGAACACACTGGGTTTCCCCATTCGGACATCGCCGGGTCAAAGGTTCATATCACCTCGCCGGCGCTTTTCGCAGATTAGCACGTCCTTCATCGCCTCTGACTGCCAGGGCATCCACCGTGTACGCTTAGTCGCTTAACCTCACAACCCGAAGATGTTTCTTTCGATTCATCACCGGTTTGCGAAAATTTGAGAGACTCGAACACACATTAACTGTGTGTCGTTTCAATTTTCAGCTTGATCCAGATTTTTAAAGAGCAAAACTTCGCAGTGCACCTTTTCAGGTTCACTCTGAAGTTTTCTTGTTTTCGCAGTAAAAGATGGTGGAGCTATGCGGGATCGAACCGCAGACCTCCTGCGTGCAAAGCAGGCGCTCTCCCAGCTGAGCTATAGCCCCATCGTATGACCAACCTCTTCAAATCTGCATGACAGATTTGGTAGGCCTGAGTGGACTTGAACCACCGACCTCACCCTTATCAGGGGTGCGCTCTAACCACCTGAGCTACAAGCCTGTAGAGGTTTTTTACTGCTGTTTTTCATCAGACAATCTGTGTGAGCACTACAAAGGCAGGTTCTTTAAGGTAAGGAGGTGATCCAACCGCAGGTTCCCCTACGGTTACCTTGTTACGACTTCACCCCAGTCATGAATCACAAAGTGGTAAGCGCCCTCCCGAAGGTTAAGCTACCTACTTCTTTTGCAACCCACTCCCATGGTGTGACGGGCGGTGTGTACAAGGCCCGGGAACGTATTCACCGTAGCATTCTGATCTACGATTACTAGCGATTCCGACTTCATGGAGTCGAGTTGCAGACTCCAATCCGGACTACGACGCACTTTATGAGGTCCGCTTGCTCTCGCGAGTTCGCTTCTCTTTGTATGCGCCATTGTAGCACGTGTGTAGCCCTACTCGTAAGGGCCATGATGACTTGACGTCATCCCCACCTTCCTCCAGTTTATCACTGGCAGTCTCCTTTGAGTTCCCGGCCGGACCGCTGGCAACAAAGGATAAGGGTTGCGCTCGTTGCGGGACTTAACCCAACATTTCACAACACGAGCTGACGACAGCCATGCAGCACCTGTCTCAGAGTTCCCGAAGGCACCAATCCATCTCTGGAAAGTTCTCTGGATGTCAAGAGTAGGTAAGGTTCTTCGCGTTGCATCGAATTAAACCACATGCTCCACCGCTTGTGCGGGCCCCCGTCAATTCATTTGAGTTTTAACCTTGCGGCCGTACTCCCCAGGCGGTCGACTTAACGCGTTAGCTCCGGAAGCCACGCCTCAAGGGCACAACCTCCAAGTCGACATCGTTTACGGCGTGGACTACCAGGGTATCTAATCCTGTTTGCTCCCCACGCTTTCGCACCTGAGCGTCAGTCTTTGTCCAGGGGGCCGCCTTCGCCACCGGTATTCCTCCAGATCTCTACGCATTTCACCGCTACACCTGGAATTCTACCCCCCTCTACAAGACTCTAGCCTGCCAGTTTCGAATGCAGTTCCCAGGTTGAGCCCGGGGATTTCACATCCGACTTGACAGACCGCCTGCGTGCGCTTTACGCCCAGTAATTCCGATTAACGCTTGCACCCTCCGTATTACCGCGGCTGCTGGCACGGAGTTAGCCGGTGCTTCTTCTGCGGGTAACGTCAATTGCTGTGGTTATTAACCACAACACCTTCCTCCCCGCTGAAAGTACTTTACAACCCGAAGGCCTTCTTCATACACGCGGCATGGCTGCATCAGGCTTGCGCCCATTGTGCAATATTCCCCACTGCTGCCTCCCGTAGGAGTCTGGACCGTGTCTCAGTTCCAGTGTGGCTGGTCATCCTCTCAGACCAGCTAGGGATCGTCGCCTAGGTGAGCCGTTACCCCACCTACTAGCTAATCCCATCTGGGCACATCTGATGGCAAGAGGCCCGAAGGTCCCCCTCTTTGGTCTTGCGACGTTATGCGGTATTAGCTACCGTTTCCAGTAGTTATCCCCCTCCATCAGGCAGTTTCCCAGACATTACTCACCCGTCCGCCACTCGTCACCCGAGAGCAAGCTCTCTGTGCTACCGTTCGACTTGCATGTGTTAGGCCTGCCGCCAGCGTTCAATCTGAGCCATGATCAAACTCTTCAATTTAAGTTTGATGCTCGTGAATTAAACTTCGTAATGAATTACGTATGTTCACTCAGAGACTTGGTATTCATTTAGTGTCCGAAGACATTAAGAATCCATGTCACTTTGAGTGCCCACACAGATTGTCTGATAAATTGTTAAAGAGCAGTGCCGCTTCGTTTTCGCTGCGGCGCGGGGTGTGCATATTACGCTTTCCCGCTTCAGAGTCAAGCATTTATTTTCGCTTATCTCTGCTGACCCGGCGGCGTGTGTGCCGTTGTTCCGTGTCAGTGGAGGCGCATTATAGGGAGTTATTCTGAAGTGACAAGCACAAAATACAAAAAACTTTTCGTTCGCTCACTTTTCAAACGTCATGCCTATTTAAGCCGCGAATCGCCTGATAAATGTGCGATCTCCCGCGCAAAACTGGCGACCTGCGACCAGTCGGTATACACCACCTCTTTGCGCGTATCGGTTTCGCCGCCAGTCATCTTCATAATGAGGCGAATCATAAAGCGGTCATACCAGCGATAGCGCGGATAACGCAGCGCGCCGGCAAAGACGGCGCTGATGTCCGGCTGCCACGGAGAGCTCAACAGAAACTTGCGCGTATAGCTGTTGGTCTGCGGCGTACGTTTCTCAGGTTTACGCGCCACCAGATTGACCGAGTAAAAAGCCCCGGGCAGTTTATTGAGCACTGCCGTATGCTTTTTCACAAAACGATCCAGCGCCGGATGGAAATGCCCGTAACGAATAGACGCGCCAATAACCACACGGTCGTAATCCTGCCAGGCTATCTGCTCCGTGCGGTTCAGGTTCACCACATCAGAGTAAATCCCCAGCTCTTTTAATTCTGAAGCCAGATATGAGGCAATCTCACGCGTTTGCCCATCCCGCGTAGAGAAAAGAATAAGTGTTTTCACCGACGACTCCTTACTCGCGCCAGAATGTTGGGGTGAACAGCACCAGCAGCGTAAAGACCTCCAGACGACCAAACAGCATGTTGGCGATGAGGATCCATTTCGCGACCGGGTTCATACTGGCAAAGTTATCCGCCACAACCCCCAGGCCAGGCCCGAGGTTATTCAACGTTGCTACGACGGAAGCAAAGGCAGAGAAATCATCCACCCCCGTCGCGATAATCGCCAGCATACTGACGATGAAGACCAGCGCATAGGCCGAGAAGAACCCCCACACCGCTTCAAGAATACGTTCCGGCAGGGCACGGTTACCCAGTTTGATGCTGTAAACCGCGTTCGGGTGGACCAGACGTTTAAGTTCACGGTTCCCCTGCTTAAACAACAGCAGAATACGGATCACCTTCAGGCCACCGCCCGTCGACCCCGCACACCCCCCGATGAACGCAGAACACAGCAGCAGTACCGGCAGGAACAGCGGCCAGCGCGCAATACTGTCCGTTGTAAAACCGGCGGTGGTTGCCATCGACACCACCTGGAAGAACGCCTGATTTAACGTAGTCAACGCGGAGTTATAGACATCGTGGAACCACAACACCACGGTACAGATGATGACCAGCGTAAGCTGGACACCAATGAACATGCGAAACTCCGGGTCACGCCAGTACACCTTCAGGCTACGCCCGCTGAGTAAGGAGAAGTGCAGACCGTAGTTACAGCCGGAAATCAGCAGGAAGATGGCAATGATCGTGTTAATGGTGGGGCTGTCGAAGTAACCCACGCTGGCATCGTGGGTCGAGAACCCGCCGATGGCGATCGTCGCAAAGCTGTGCCCGATAGCGTCGAATGCAGGCATCCCGGCAAACCATAACGCTAACGCACAGGCAATCGTCAGCAAGACATAGATAAGCCACAGGGTTTTCGCCGTCTCGGCTATGCGTGGGCGCATCTTGTTATCTTTCAGTGGGCCCGGCATTTCCGCACGGTAGAGCTGCATCCCCCCGACGCCGAGAATAGGCAGGATGGCCACTGCCAGGACGATGATCCCCATCCCCCCGAACCATTGCAGCATCTGGCGATAAAAGAGAATGGCATGCGGTAAGGAATCCAGCCCGACCAGCGTGGTCGCCCCGGTCGTCGTTAAACCCGAGAACGATTCAAAAAACGCATCCGTGACGGTCAGATTAGGCTGCTCAGAGAAGATAAAGGGTAGCGCACCCACGCTTCCCAGCACTGTCCAGAACAGAACAACAATCAGAAACCCTTCGCGAGATTTCAGCTCACCCTTTTGACGACGGTTTGGCCACCACAGCAGTGAGCCAATCGCCAGCGCGACAAAGAAGGTCTGGGTAAATGCCCGCCCCGCGCCGTCCCGGTAGATAAGCGCTACCAGTCCTGGGAGAATCATCGTCCCGGAAAAAAGTATGACCAGCAGTCCAACGATTCGGGTAATGGCGCGAAAATGCATCTCTGCCGCTTCCTTTGGTATTCAAAAAAGTGAGGTGGGGATTATTCTTCAATCGGCAGCAATTGCAACGAACCGCGACTAAAATCCGCCAACTTTGCTGAAAAAGCAGCCAGTTCCGCCTGCGGAAGCGCCACGCGCAGTTGCACCATTGCCTGATAGTCACTGTGCGCGATGACGCCGTTAAACTGCTTTAGCAATGCCTCAATGCCGGATAACTGGCCGTAATCGCACAATAAAGTATATTCGGTGAGCGGCGTTTTGCGGGTGGTAATCAGCATATTCAGTGCCTGCTGAACCCCACCGCCATACGCTTTAACCAGTCCACCCGTGCCTAATAAGATACCGCCATAGTAGCGAACGACCACGGCGGTGATTTCACCCACGCCGCTGCCCATCAACTGGGAGAGCATGGGTTTACCGGCTGTGCCTGCCGGTTCACCGTCATCGGAAAACCCCAGCTGTTGTGAATCGTTCGGCGGCCCTGCCACCCATGCCACGCAATGGTGACGTGCGTCAGGGTGTTGCGCGCGAACGGACTCAACAAACGCTTTTGCCGCCTCAACGCCGTCGGTATGTGCCAGCAGCGTAATGAATCGACTCTTCTTAATTTCCTCAACAAAGGTGACCGGTTCAGCCGGTATCAGCCAGCTATCCATCAGGCCAGCTTCAGGTCTCGCGTCATATTCTCAATACCGTTTTCGTGGATCACCACGTTATCTTCGATACGAATACCGCCAAACGGTTTCAGCGCTTCAATTTTGTCCCAGTTGAAGTGCTTGCTGAACGGGCCTTCACGCCATGGCGCTAACAGCGATTCGATAAAGTAGATACCCGGCTCGATGGTCAGCACCATACGCGGCTCAAGAATACGCGTGCAGCGCAGGTAAGGATATTTAGACGGCGCGGCCAGGTGCGTACCGGTATCGTCCTGCATAAAACCGGCAACATCATGAACCTGCAGGCCCAGCGGGTGACCAATACCGTGCGGCATGAACGGCCCGGTCAGATCGTTTTCCACCATCGCCTCTTCGCTCATGTCTTTCACGATCTGGTGCTTACGCAGCAGTTTAGCGATGCGCTGATGGAACTGGATGTGGTAATCCACATAGCTGGTTCCCGCTTTCATGGTGCCAATAAGCGCCAGTTGCTCATCGTTAACGTCTTTAATCAGCTGTGCAAAATCGGTATCCGCATTTGCCGCCCAGGTGCGGGTCAGGTCGGCCGCATAGCCGTTGTACTCTGCCCCGGCGTCCAACAGGAAGCTGCGCATCTCGGATGGCACCTGGTGATCGAGCCTGGTGTAGTGCAGAACGGACGCATGCTCATTCAGCGCGACGATGTTGCTGTAAGGGACATCAGTGTCACGGTGGCCGGTGGCGGTCAGATACGCCTGGTTAATATCGAACTCGCTCATGCCAGACTGGAACGCTTCATGCGCAGCACGGTGACCGTTTACCGCCGTTTTTTGCGCTTCACGCATGCAGTAAAGTTCGTAGTCGGTCTTATAAGCGCGATAGTAGTGCAGATAATCCAGAACCCCTTTCGGATTGAGTTTATCCGCCGGAATATCCAGACCGAGCGCACGCTCAGGAACCGGGCCAATATAAGCAATGTTGCCGCGCCCGGCTGGCAGGAGGCTGCCAATGCCATCGGCTTTTGGTAAAGCGATAACGTCCACTTCTTCCGTCCAGAAGCTGGTCGGCAGCGGCTCAACGTTGTGCCAGTAATCGACAGGCAAATAGAACCACAGTTTCGGCTTGTTCACCCCGTCCACCAGCAACCAGCAATTTGGGACCTGCGTGACGGGCACCCAGGCTTTGAACTGCGGGTTGACCTTAAACGGATACGCATGGTCATCCAGGAAGGTGTTAATCAGCTCTCCGGAGTGGATTAACAGCGCATCCAGCTTAAAGCGCGCCAGTACATCACGGGTACGTTCCTGTAGGGTAACGATATGATTTTTATAAAGCGAAGCCAGTGAGTCCATCTTTCTTCCTTTCATTTTTCTGAGCTCAAGTCATCGCATCTTAGCACACCTGACTCCGACTGCGTGATTTCCACCGACCGTGATCAATGCAGCAATTTCTTAATGAGAAATTTGCATTTTATTAACATAAATCCCACACTCCGTCTCATCTGGTATGACCAGATCCACTTGCTGGATTCAGGAGACTGACATGCTCTACAAAGGCGACACCCTGTACCTCAACTGGCTGGAAGATGGCATTGCCGAACTGGTGTTCGATGCCCCCGGCTCAGTCAACAAGCTTGATACCGCGACGGTGGCCAGTCTTGGCCAGGCGCTGGATGTGCTTGAAAAACAATCTGAATTAAAAGGACTGCTGCTGCGCTCAAACAAAGCGGCTTTTATTGTCGGTGCAGATATCACCGAATTCCTTTCACTGTTCCAGGTCCCGGAAGAACAGCTGAGCCAGTGGCTGCACTTTGCCAACAGCGTCTTTAATCGTCTGGAAGATCTGCCTGTTCCGACAGTCTCCGCCGTTAACGGTTACGCGCTGGGCGGCGGCTGCGAGTGCGTGCTGGCAACCGACTATCGTCTGGCCACGCCAGACCTGCGCATCGGCCTGCCGGAAACAAAACTGGGCATCATGCCAGGCTTTGGCGGTTCCGTACGTATGCCACGCATGTTGGGTGCCGATAGCGCCCTGGAGATCATCGCCGCCGGTAAAGATGTCGGGGCGGAACAGGCGCAGAAAATAGGCCTGGTGGACGGTGTGGTTAAACCAGAAAAACTGATTGAAGGCTCCCTCGCCATTCTCCATCAGGCCATTAATGGCGACCTCGACTGGAAAGCCAAACGTCAGCCGAAGCTGGAACCGTTGAAACTCAGCAAAATTGAAGCCGCCATGAGCTTCACCATCGCCAAAGGGATGGTGATGCAGACGGCAGGCAAACACTACCCCGCGCCCATTACCGCCGTTAAAACGATTGAAGCCGCGGCCCGCTTTGGCCGTGATGAAGCGCTGAAACTGGAAAACCAAAGCTTTGTTCCGCTGGCGCACACTAATGAAGCTCGCGCACTGGTGGGCATCTTCCTGAACGATCAATTCGTGAAAGGTAAGGCGAAACAGCTGACCAAAAATGTTGAGACGCCAAAACATGCGGCGGTACTCGGTGCAGGCATTATGGGCGGCGGCATCGCTTATCAGTCGGCCTGGAAAGGCGTGCCTGTGGTGATGAAAGACATCAGCGAGAAATCCCTGACGCTGGGCATGACCGAAGCGGCCAAGCTGCTGAATAAACAGCTGGAACGCGGCAAAATTGACGGTCTGAAACTCTCAGGGGTGATCTCGACAATCCACCCGACCCTGGACTATAGCGGTTTCGACCGTGTGGATGTGGTCGTTGAAGCGGTCGTTGAGAACCCGAAAGTCAAAAAAGCGGTGCTGGCGGAAACCGAAGAGAAGGTTCGTCCTGATACCGTACTGGCCTCAAACACCTCCACCATCCCGATTAGCGAACTGGCAGGCGTTCTGAAGCGCCCGGAAAACTTCTGCGGTATGCACTTCTTTAACCCGGTGCACCGTATGCCGCTTGTCGAAGTGATCCGTGGGGAAAAAACCTCTGACGAAACGATCGCCAAAGTCGTGGCATGGGCCAGCAAAATGGGCAAAACCCCAATCGTGGTCAACGACTGTCCGGGCTTCTTCGTCAACCGCGTGCTGTTCCCGTACTTCGCCGGTTTCAGCCAGCTCCTGCGCGACGGTGCGGATTTCCGCAAAGTCGACAAAGTGATGGAAAAACAGTTCGGCTGGCCGATGGGTCCGGCGTATCTGCTGGATGTGGTCGGCATTGACACCGCACACCACGCCCAGGCGGTGATGGCGGCAGGCTTCCCGCAGCGAATGCAGAAAGATTATCGCGACGCGATTGACGCCCTGTTTGACGCCAGCCGCTTTGGTCAGAAAAACGGCCTGGGCTTCTGGCGTTATAAAGAAGACAGCAAAGGCAAACCGAAGAAAGAAGAAGACGCGGCGGTGGATGGCCTGCTGGCCGACGTCAGCCAGCCGAAACGTGACTTCACCGACGATGAAATCATCGCCCGAATGATGATTCCAATGATCAACGAAGTGGTGCGTTGCCTGGAAGAAGGCATTATCGCCAGCCCGGCAGAAGCGGATATGGCACTGGTGTACGGCCTCGGCTTCCCTCCGTTCCACGGCGGCGCGTTCCGCTGGCTGGATACGCTCGGCAGCGCCCGTTATCTCGATATGGCTCAGCAGTACCAGCACCTCGGCCCGCTGTATGACGTGCCGGAAGGTCTGCGTAACAAAGCGCGCCATAACGAACCCTATTACCCAGCAGTTGAGCCAGCCCGTCCGGTTGGCGAGCTGAAAACGGCTTAAGGAGTCACAATGGAAAAGGTTGTCATTGTTGATGCGATTCGCACCCCGATGGGCCGTTCAAAAGGCGGCGCATTCCGTAATGTGCGCGCGGAAGACCTCTCCGCGCACCTGATGCGTAGCCTGCTGGCGCGTAACCCGGCACTGGATCCCGCTGCGCTCGACGATATTTACTGGGGCTGTGTACAACAAACCCTCGAACAGGGCTTTAACATCGCCCGTAACGCTTCGCTGCTGGCGGAGATCCCGCATTCAGTTCCGGCGGTGACCGTTAACCGTCTGTGTGGTTCGTCAATGCAGGCGCTGCACGACGCGGCACGCATGATCATGACCGGTGATGCGCAGGCCTGTCTGGTCGGCGGCGTGGAGCACATGGGCCACGTGCCGATGAGCCACGGGGTTGATTTCCACCCGGGTATGAGCCGTAACGTGGCGAAAGCGGCGGGAATGATGGGCCTGACCGCTGAGATGCTTTCCCGCCTCCACGGCATCAGCCGCGAAATGCAGGATACCTTTGCTGCGCGCTCCCACGCACGCGCCTGGGCCGCAACGCAATCCGGCGCATTTAAGCATGAGATCATCCCAACCGGTGGTCACGATGCTGACGGCGTTTTGAAGCAGTTCAGCTACGATGAAGTGATTCGCCCGGAAACCACCGTAGAAACCCTTTCTACGCTGCGCCCGGCGTTTGACCCGGTCACCGGTACGGTAACGGCAGGCACCTCGTCTGCCCTTTCCGACGGGGCCGCCGCGATGCTGGTGATGAGTGAAAGCCGTGCCCGCGAGTTAGGCCTGACGCCTCGCGCCCGGGTGCGTTCGATGGCGGTGGTGGGTTGCGATCCGTCCATTATGGGTTACGGTCCGGTGCCGGCCTCGAAGCTGGCGCTGAAAAAAGCAGGCTTAACCACCAGTGATATCGATCTGTTTGAGATGAACGAAGCCTTTGCCGCGCAGATCCTGCCGTGCATCAAAGATCTGGGCCTGATGGATCAGATAGACGACAAGATTAACCTCAATGGCGGCGCGATCGCCCTCGGTCACCCGCTGGGTTGTTCCGGGGCACGCATCAGCACCACGCTGATTAACCTGATGGAACGCAAAGACGCTCAGTTTGGTCTGGCGACGATGTGTATCGGGCTGGGTCAGGGTATCGCGACGGTATTTGAGCGAGTGTAACTCTTCGAGGGGTTCTTACAGCCAGTGTCGCCAGAACACGGCGGCACGCGAGCGGCGCCCGATGCGCTTACGGAAGTAAGGGATTCGGGTGAGCACGCGCAGCCAACGCAGTTATGGCGCCAGTGGCGAAGAGATAAAGTTTAGTTGCCGTTCTTCCCGCCTGTCAGGGGCGGGTTTTTTATTTAAATGAACGCGAACGCATCGCCGAAGAGACGGTCTTCACGCGCGTCACGTTCGTTGCAGAACAGGTCACGGGCAATTTTCGCCATCTCAAAACGGCCAGCAATATAGATATCATGTCCCGCCAGCGTGCCGTGATCCTGCAGCACCGCCGTCAGTACCGTACCGCTGCGCCCACGCCAGCCCTCTTCAGGCTGCTCCACCACCGGCTCAATGCGCAGGTGTGGATGATTGACGCTTAATGCTTCCAGTTCAGACAGGTCGTAGAGATGTTTCTCTTCGCGGCCGCCCCAGTAGATGGTGATATCGCGATCCGGGTTACGCGCCAGGGCCGTCAGCAGGATAGAGCGCACGTAAGAGAAACCTGTTCCCCCCGCAATCAGGATCAGCGGACGGTCTTCATCTTCACGCAGCCAGGCATCACCGTGAGGAATATCCACCACGATTTCACGTTCTTTCAGAATGCGGTCCATGACGGCCATCGCATACAGGTTAAGCTCAGACGCACCAATATGAAGCTCAATAAATTCCTGCTCTGCTGGCGTAGAAGCCATAGAGAAGGGACGCTTATCACGCTCATCCATCACGACCATCAAGTACTGACCGGCGCGGAAAGAGAATGCCGCTTCAGGTACTAAACGGACGCGATATACGGTGTCGGTGATAGCATCTACCGAGGTCACTTTACAGCTTAAGGTTGTCATTCGCTCTCTCTGTCGTGAAGTCTATAGGGCTTAACGGCCTGTTTCAGGTTTACCGTTATTCATTATGGCCAGTTCATCCCAGATCGCGTCAATGCGCGCGGTCACGGCAGGATCTTTTTTGATCGGTCGACCCCATTCACGCTCGGTTTCGCCGGGCCATTTGTTTGTGGCATCCAGTCCCATTTTTGAGCCAAGGCCGGAGACCGGCGAGGCAAAATCCAGATAATCTATCGGCGTGTTTTCGACTAACACCGTATCGCGCGCCGGATCCATTCGCGTAGTAATGGCCCAGATAACGTCATTCCAGTCGCGGGCGTTAACATCATCATCGCAGACAATAACAAATTTGGTATACATAAACTGGCGCAGGAAAGACCATACGCCCATCATCACGCGTTTAGCGTGACCAGGATATTGCTTCTTCATCGTCACCACCGCAAGGCGATACGAACACCCTTCCGGCGGCAGGTAAAAATCAACAATTTCCGGGAACTGCTTTTGCAGGATCGGCACAAACACTTCGTTCAGCGCCACTCCCAGTACCGCCGGTTCATCCGGTGGACGTCCGGTATAGGTGGAGTGGTAAATCGCATCTTCACGCTGGGTGATGTGCGTGACGGTAAACACCGGGAAGTTATCAACTTCGTTGTAATAGCCGGTGTGGTCACCGTATGGCCCTTCCGGTGCCATTTCGCCCTGCTCAAGGTAACCTTCCAGAACGATCTCCGCGCTGGCAGGAACTTCAAGGTCATTAGAAATACACTTCACGACTTCGGTTTTGGTTCCGCGCAGCAGGCCTGCAAAGGCATATTCGGACAGCGTATCCGGCACTGGCGTTACCGCCCCCAGAATCGTGGCCGGATCGGCGCCTAACGCAACGGAAACCGGGAAACGCTCGCCCGGGTGTTCAGCACACCACTCCTGGAAATCCAGGGCGCCGCCACGATGTGACAACCAGCGCATGATGAGCTTATTCTTGCCAATCAGCTGCTGGCGGTAAATACCCAGATTTTGTCGCTCTTTGTGCGGACCACGCGTGACGGTGAGCCCCCAGGTGATAAGCGGCGCAGCATCTTCAGGCCAGCATTGCATGACAGGAATTTTTGTCAGATCCACCGCATCGCCTTCCAGCACTTTCTGCTGACACGGTGCGCCGCGCAGACGTTTGGTTGGCATGTTTAGCACCTGCTTAAACTGCGGCAGTTTATCGAACAGATCGCGGAAACCTTTCGGTGGCTCTGGCTCTTTCAGAAACGCCAGCAGTTTACCCACTTCGCGCAGCGCCGTGACGTCCTCCTGTCCCATCCCCAACGCCACACGGCGCGGTGTACCAAACAGGTTGCACAGCACCGGCATCGAATACCCTTTTGGGTTTTCAAACAGTAAAGCGGGGCCACCGGCACGCAGGGTGCGGTCAGCAATTTCTGTCATTTCCAGATAAGGATCAACAGGAAGTGTAATGCGTTTGAGTTCGCCCTGCTTTTCCAGCAGCGTCAGGAAGTCGCGGAGATCGTGGTATTTCATGCAGTTAGTCATGGCCTCTCTGTAAGCGCTTCATTATACGGCGTAAGCCTGCTTGATGCTGTAATTTTGTTAAATTAGCGTGAACTTATGCATTCTGTTCCCTTTTCCCCCATTATAATCAACTTAGCGATCCCGCCAGGGTTTTGATATGCTTGCGCCCCGAACTAAGGGAAAGAGTGATTATGCAGGCCTGGTATTTACTGTATTGCAAACGCGGGCAACTTCAGCGCGCGCAGGAACATCTTGAACGTCAGTCTGTAAATTGCCTGACACCCGTGATCACGCTTGAAAAAATGCAGCGCGGGAAGCGCACGACCGTTAGTGAGCCATTATTCCCGAACTATCTGTTCGTTGAGTTCGACCCGGAAGTGATTCACACCACGACCATCAGCGCCACACGCGGTGTCAGCCACTTTGTGCGTTTTGGCGCTCACCCGGCCACGGTCCCGTCAACGGTGATTCATCAGCTTTCGGTGTACCAGCAACCTGAAGGCATCACCGATCCGGAAACCCCCTACGCAGGCGACAGCGTCGTCATCACTGAAGGGGCTTTCGAGGGCTTACAGGCGATTTTCGCCGAGCCTGACGGTGAAGCACGCTCCATGCTGTTGCTCAACCTGCTGAATAAGCAGGTATTGCAGAGCGTGAAAAACACCGACTTCCGCAAAGTTTAAACGTCTATCCCGAACAGGCGACGCACGTTGTCATCCGTCTGTGCGCACAGCCAGTGCGGGTCTTCTCCGCGCCAGCGCGCTACGCTCTCAAGAATATGCCCCAGATAGGCCGGTTCGTTACGTCGAGAAGCCGGTTTGGGTTGCATATCTCGCGGCAGCAGATAAGGTGCATCGGTTTCAACAAGCAAGCGGTCCGCCGGGATCACCGGCAACAGCTCGCGAAGCTCAAGCCCGCGACGTTCATCGCAAACCCAGCCGGTAATGCCCAGATATAACCCGCGTTCCAGACAATCCAGCGCTTCCTGCCGTGAACCGGTAAAGCAGTGCAGTACCGCCCCGGGCAGTTTATCGAGCCAGGGTTCCAGTAAGGCGAGGAAGCGCTCATGCGCGTCACGGCAGTGCATAAACACAGGCATTCCAAGCTCTGCTGCCAGGGCGAGCTGGGCGGTGAAGGCATTTTCCTGTTCGGCTGGCGTGGAAAAGTTACGGTTGAAATCGAGACCACATTCGCCAATGGCCACGACTTCAGTGGTTTTCGCCAGCCTATGTATGATTTCAGCGCTCTGCGGCGTCCACTGGCTGCTGTCATGAGGATGCACGCCAGCGGTTGACCAGCAGCGATCATAGCGTTGAGCAAGCTGCTGCGCCTGCTCGCTTTCATGCAGGTTGGTTCCCGTCAGGAGCAGCCCTTTCACCCCGGCGGCAAAAGCACGCGCGACGACCTCATCGCAGTCTTTCGCAAACTGCGAGCTGGTCAGGTTGAGTCCGATATCAAACATGCGATTCCCCATAGCACAACCGCCCTGACGGGCGGCTGGTTTTACTCTTCAGTGGTCTTTTCCGACGTATCGTCTTCGTCATCCGACCGACGCCCTTTTCCCACGTAGAAACGCGAGAAGAATACGCCGACTTCAAACAGACAATACATCGGTATTGCCAGCAGTGTTTGTGAGAAGACGTCAGGTGGTGTGAGCAGCATGCCAACCACAAACGCGCCGACCAGGATATACGGGCGCTTCTTACGCAGGTCATCAGGGGTCGTCACTCCTACCCAGCAAAGCAGCACAATGGCTACCGGCACTTCGAATGCCACACCGAACGCCATAAACAGCGCCATCACAAAGCTGAGGTAGCTGGCGATATCCGTCGACACCTGAACCCCTTCCGGCGCGGTATGCGTCAGGAAGCCAAAGGCCAGCGGGAAGACAACAAAGTAGGCGAACGCCATGCCGATATAGAACAGCAGCGAGCTGGATACCAGCAGCGGGATAACCAGCTTGCGTTCATGCTTGTACAGCGCTGGCGCCACAAACGCCCACACCTGATAAAGAATGACCGGCGCAGAGGCAATCAGCGATACCCAGAAGGTGAGCTTAATAGGGGTAAAGAACGGTGATGCAACGTCCGTTGCGATCATCGTTGCCCCCAGCGGCATCTGCTTGATCAGCGGCGCAGAGACAACCTGGTAGATATCATTGGCGAAATAGACCAGGCATAAGAAAATGAGGAAAACCGCGATAATGCAGTTTAACAGGCGCTTACGCAGCTCTATGAGGTGCGTAATCAGCGGTTGGGTATCATCTACTGCCATGTTTACGCTTTATCACTCGACGAGGGGGATGATTCGGAAACAGGCGCGGCAGGCTTAACGTCAGCCGCTTTTACCACCGGTGCTTCCGGCTGCGCCTGTTTTTTCGGTTCAGATTCCTGCGGCGTTTGTTCAGGCGCGGTAGCCTGATGCTCCGCGCTGGCAGGCGTAACGCCCTCGCGCTGCGCTTCGCTGTCCTTCACCACCGGGTTGTGGATGGTGTTGGCTTCATCGCTCGCCTTTTCAGGATCGTTGACGCTGTAGGAGCGCTTCATGGATTCTGCCGCTTCACGCAGTTCATCCATTGAGGCTTTCAGTTCAGGCGTCAGGTTATCCATGCTCGCCTTTTCCACCTTTTTCAGGCTTTCCTGAAACTCCTGCAGCTTAAGTTCCTGCGCCAGCTCATTTTGTACGGTCGAAGCCAGCGATCTCAGCGCGCGTACCCAGCCCACAACGGTTTTCACCGCCACCGGCAGACGCTGGGGTCCTAACACTATCAGGCCAATCACAAAGACCAGCAGCAGCTCACTAAAACCAATGTCGAACACGAATTACACCTGCTCTTTATCGTGGCGTTTAGCGTCTTCTTTTTTCGCCTCTTCCTGCTTTTCGGAGATGGATTTAGCAGTAAAGTCAGCATCCTGGCTGGTTTTATCCTGCTTGCTCTCATCATCGCTCATCGCTTTCTTGAAGCCTTTGATAGACGCGCCCAGATCGGAGCCGATAGAACCGAGCTTTTTCGTGCCAAACAGCAGCACGACGATGACGGCAATGATCAACAATTGCCAGATACTGATACCACCCATACATGTACCTCAGGGATAGATGATTAATGAGTCAGGTCGCATTATACGTAGGCGACCCGTCGATAGCGACGCAAAATCAGCGCGTTTTTCTCCAGCCGGCGAGCCAGACCACAACACCGCCAGCCATCAGCCAGGCGGGCATCATCTGCCAGTCAGGGCGAGTGATCAGTAACAGCGTACCACTCAGCAGCAGCGTTGCTCCAATGCCAAAGAGATAGCGCGACTGCCCCTGTCGAACACGGCTGGACTGAAGCTCGCGGGCGATTTTATCCATGCTGTGCTGAAGGTTCTTGCTCTGACGCAAACTGTCGTAAATCAGTTCAGGAATATCAGGCATTTTTTCTATCCAGAACGGGCCTTTCTCTTTAATAGAGCGCACCAGCGCCGGAATGCCCACCTGATCCTTAATCCAGGATTCAAGGAAAGGTTTCGCAGTCTTCCATAAGTCTAACTGAGGATAGAGCTGTCGACCTACACCTTCAACGTAAAGTAATGTTTTCTGGAGTAAAACTAACTGTGGCTGCACTTCCATGTTGAAGCGGCGTGCCGTGTTAAACAGGTTCAGCAATACGTGTCCGAAGGAAATTTCTGCCAGCGGCTTTTCAAAAATCGGCTCGCAGACGGTACGGATAGCAAACTCAAATTCTTCGACGTTGGTGTCCGGCGGAACCCAGCCAGAATCAACGTGCAGCTCGGCCACCTTGCGGTAATCACGGTTAAAGAAGGCGATGAAGTTCTCAGCGAGATAGCGCTTATCTTCTTTGTTCAGCGAGCCCACAATACCGCAGTCAATACCGATATATTTCGGGTCTTCCGGGTGCTCATAACTGACGAAGATATTCCCCGGGTGCATGTCCGCGTGGAAAAAGCTGTCGCGGAATACCTGGGTAAAGAAGACCTGTACACCACGCTCGGCCAGCAGCTTCATGTTGGTTCCCTGCTTTTCCAGGGCTGCAACATCCGAGACCGGAATACCGTAAATCCGCTCCATTACCATCATGTTCTGGCTGCAGTAGTCCGAATACACTTCAGGCACATAGAGCATCGGGCTGTTTTCAAAGTTCCGGCGCAGCTGGATGGCATTTGCCGATTCACGCAGCAGGTTTAATTCATCAATCAGCGTTTTTTCATACTCCCGCACAACTTCCATTGGGCGCAGACGGCGTCCGTCGGGGAGCAGGCGCGGAACCCAGCGTGCAAGCCGATAGATAAGCTTCATGTCCGCTCGGATTACCGGCAGGATGTCCGGGCGGATCACTTTGATAACCACCTCTTTGCCGTTCTCTTTCAGACGGGCTGTATGCACCTGGGCGATAGAGGCTGAAGCAAGAGGTTCTATTTCGAAATCGTCAAACCAGGTCTCGACAGGAATATTGCCCATCGCCTCTTCGATCTGTTTTTTCGCTCTCACACCGTCAAACGGTGCAACGCGGTCCTGCAGCAGTGCCAGTTCATCGGCAATCTGCGGCGGGAAAAGATCGCGGCGAGTCGAGAGCATTTGCCCGAATTTAATCCATACCGGGCCCAGCTCCTGGAGCGCCAGGCGAAGACGTTCACCCAGCGGCTGATCTTTATGACGATTAGGCATCCAGAACAACATCCGCCGCCAGATGCGAAGCAGCAGCGTGATACGCATTTTGGGGATAAGCTCGTCGAGCCCGTAACTCAAAAAGGTGTGGACGATAAAATAGAGGCGCCGAATTTCACCAGGCGTCATTTGCCCTCCAGTTTTTCCAGCCGTTTGGTTAAGGCATCCACCGCGCGTTCAACCGCTGCGGTCTCTTCCGCAAACCATGCAACTTCAAGCGCGCCAGGGGCCATACGCCACTCTTCAGTCAGCACTTCCGCCGCATAGCGTTGCTGTCGTTGCAGACTCTTGCGAAGAAAAGACGTACCGCCATGAATGGCTTTACCGATCCCTTCGGCAGCAATGTCGCCAATGAAAGGCGCAAGCAGCTCCGCCGGGTCAAACTCGGCCAGATCGCTGAGCGCAACGAAATTCTGTACGACCTGAATGTCGCCTTCCACTTCCAGCTCACCGCTGCGGATAAGCGTCGTAAGCTGCTGACGGTCACGTAATTTTGGCAGCACGCTCATGTGCGTAATCACGGAGCAGTCGGCTTCACCTTCCCACTCACCCAGAACGTCAAGCTGGCGTTCACTGAAAACCAGCACAAGCGGCGTCGAGAACTCTTTCAGAACAACTCGCAGCACCTTGCCGTTAAGCCGCTGACGTGCGGCTTTTAGCGCCGGTGCGCGGTAAAGAAAGGCATTCAGGACATTCTCGATGCCTGCGGTGACAAAGGGTTTAAAGGGCACGGGAAACCTCCACTCAGAACTTATAACCGCGATGCAGCGCGACGACACCTGCCGTCATGTTGAAATACTCAACGTTCTCGAATTCCGCATCCTGCATCATGGCCTTTAAGGTGTCCTGATCCGGGTGCATACGGATAGATTCCGCCAGGTACCGATAGCTTTCCGCGTCGTTTGCCACCAGCTCACCAATGCGCGGCAGCACATGGAATGAGTATGCGTCGTAAGCTTTGCTTAACGGCTCAAGAATCGGTTTGGAGAATTCGAGCACCAGCAGGCGTCCACCCGGCTTTAACACGCGGTACATGGAGCGCAGCGCTTTTTCTTTATCGGTGACGTTACGCAGGCCGAAGGAGATAGTGATGCAGTCAAAGGTATTATCCGGGAAAGGCAGCGCTTCGGCGTTCGCCTGCACATACTCGACATTACCTACCACGCCGATGTTACGCAGCTTCTCACGTCCCATTTTGAGCATTGAGTCGTTAATATCTGCCAGAACAACGCGACCAGTTTCGCCCACCAGACGGGAGAATTTTGCTGTCAAATCGCCTGTACCGCCGGCTAAATCCAGTACCGTTTGTCCACGACGCACACCGCTACAGTCGATGGTGAAGCGCTTCCACAAGCGATGAATGCCGAACGACATCAAGTCATTCATCACATCGTACTTCGCCGCCACGGAATGAAATACGTGGGCCACCATATCAGCTTTCTGCGCTTTGGCGACAGTCTGAAAGCCAAAGTGCGTCGTGTCTTGTGAATCGTCAACCATCTCAGAGCCTGCTTATCAGTAAAATGTTCGTGAAGTGTAACAGATTGGGCGCGTTTGCCCTACGTTTCAACCTTCGCGAAAGAAACGTGCCGGACGCTCGTCTGACGTTAAATCTGTCGCTAACGTATTGTCTTCACTGTTTGTCTTTTGTTCGCCAGCGCCTTCGCGCAGGCGAAACTCTTCATCCTGGGCGGTGGCCTGCTCAACTAATTCCGGATTAATCTCGCGCTTCACCTCCACACCCAGGGAACGAAACGCTTCGGCCTGCGCCAGTAAGTTGCCACGCCCGGAAGAGAGTTTTTTCATCGCCTGGCGATAGTTATCCTGGGCGCGGTCAAGGCTTTGCCCGACCGAGGACATATCATCCACAAAGAGGCGCATTTTGTCGTAAAGCTTGCTGGCGCGATCGGCAATCTGCTGCGCATTACGGCTCTGATGTTCATAGCGCCACAGGTTGGCAATGGTGCGCAATGCCACCAGCAGCGTGGTGGGGCTCACCAGCATAATGTTATTTTTTAGGGCTTCGGTAATCAGTTCAGGCTGTCTGTCGAGCGCCAGCAAGAACGCGGGTTCAACCGGAATAAACATCAGGACGTAATCCAGTGAGCGCAGGCCGGGTAACTGCTGGTAGTCTTTTCTGCCCAGCAGACGAATGTGGTTACGCACGGAGGCGATGTGCTCCTGCAGCGCCGACTCGCGGGTGTAGTCATCTTCCGCATTGAAATAGCGCTCATAAGCCACCAGCGTCATTTTGGCGTCTATCACCACATCTTTGCCCTGCGGCAGCCGCACAATCACATCAGGCTGCATACGCGAGCGGGCATCGTTCTCGATACTCACCTGCGTTTCGTATTCATACCCTTCCCGCAGGCCAGAGGCCTCCAGCACGCGGGTCAGCACCACTTCCCCCCAGTTGCCCTGGGTTTTGTTATCGCCCTTCAGCGCACGGGTCAGGTTGACCGCTTCCTGCGCCATTTGCGCATTCAGCTGCTGAAGATTGCGAATTTCATGCGCCAGCGTGTGCCGCTCGCGAGCCTCCTGGCCAAAGCTGTCCTGTACCTGACGACGAAAGCCGTCCAGCTGTTCACGCAGGGGCGTCAGCAAGCTATTCAGGCTTTGGCGGTTTTGTTCGTCTACGCGGCGGTTGCTGTGTTCAAAAATGCGGTTCGCGAGATTCTCGAACTGCTCGCTGAGGCGTTGCTCGCTGTTCATCATCTGGCGGATTTTATCTTCCGCATGCAGCTGGGTGGATTCGAGGCGGGTAGTCACTTCGCGGAGATCGGCCTCCAGCGAGGTGTTGATATCGCGAAGATTGCGCAGCTCGTTGTTGAGCAGTTCGCATTCGTCACGCCAGTGTTCGCTCAGCGCAACCTGCTGTTTTGCTGCGCTTAAATCGGCGACTATCTCTTCGCGCTCGGCCAGCTGATCGGCCTTTTGTTGCGCGTGCTGGTAGCTGGAAATCAGCCAGCCTGCCCCCACGCCCACCAGCGCAATCACTGCATAAATCAGGATTGAGATATCCACAATGCCCCCTGCATCAACGTATTACCTGCACAAAATAGAATTGTGCTGTATAAACGTCCAGTTTGAAAGGGTTTTCCTGCGAGGCGCTACGCAAAAAAAAGGCCGAACGGGTCGGCCTTTTTTCGTATAAGAAGGGATTAGATCAGGCGACGCGCCGCTTCAACCACGATTTTCACCGCATGACTTTCGGTCTGCTTCATGGTTTCCGCGTTCGGGATCTCCTGCTGGGTACGGTTGACGATAACGCCCGCCACCATACCGGCACGCAGACCCTGGCTTGCGCACATGGTCAGCAAGGTTGCAGATTCCATTTCGTAGTTCATTACGCCCATAGACTGCCACTCTTCCATAGAACCTTTGAAGCGGCTTACCACGCGGCCGGAGAAGGTGTCATAACGCTCCTGGCCTGGGTAGAAGGTATCAGAAGAGGCGGTCACGCCTACGTGGGTGGTTGCGCCAACGGATTTCGCGGCTTCAACCAGTGCGGTGGTGCATTCGAAATCCGCCACCGCCGGGAATTCCATAGGGGCAAAGTGCAGACTCGCGCCGTCCAGACGCACGGAAGCGGTTGTCACCAGCACGTCGCCAACGTTGATATGCGGCTGAATAGCACCGGTAGTCCCGATACGCAGAAAAGTACGAATGCCCAGCTGCGCCAGCTCTTCAACAGCAATTGAGGTGGACGGGCCACCGATACCGGTAGAACAGACGATCACCGCTTTGCCATCCAGCTCAGCGCGCCAGGTGGTGAATTCACGATGGGCAGCAAGCTTAACCGGCTTATCCATCAGCGCGGCGATCTTTTCCACACGCTCAGGATCGCCCGGGACGATAGCCAGCGTAGCCCCTTGTAAATCGTTTTTAGTGAGGCCGAGATGAAAAACATCAGACTTAGACATAGGTGACTCCTCTGTGGGTCGGTTAGTCAGAAGAAGTAAAAAGGTACTTTACAGAAGCAGTAAGCAGAATTACGTGACACATCTCACCATGAATGAAAATGATTGCAGTAAATTTCCATGAAATAGTGATTCACATCACATTAACAAGTTATATCGTCAGGTGCTGCACAAAAGATAGACCGTTTCAGGCACTGTGAATTGTTAACCTGGTGACTATATTTACCTTTGCGCTAACTCATTGGTACGGAGAATGCCATGACTGAAAAAACCGGTTTTGCACCTGCAGCGGCCCCTCATGCATCAACCATCGTCTCAACACCTGAAGAGGCCATTACGGCAGGTGAGACCTCCATCCCCTCACAGGGGGAGAATATGCCTGCTTACCACGCGCGGCCAAAATCGGCCGACGGCCCGCTGCCCATCGTGATTGTGGTTCAGGAAATTTTCGGCGTTCACGAACATATTCGCGACCTTTGCCGCCGTCTGGCGCTGGAAGGTTATCTGGCCGTTGCGCCAGAGCTCTATTTCCGTCAGGGCGATCCGAACGACTACAGTGATATACCGACACTGTTCAGCAACCTGGTCAGCAAAGTGCCGGATGCACAGGTACTGGCCGATCTGGACCACGTGGCCAGCTGGGCTGCGCGCAATGGCGGCGACGCACATCGTCTGATGGTGACGGGTTTCTGCTGGGGAGGACGTATCAGCTGGCTGTATGCCGCACATAATCCGCAGCTTAAAGCCGCCGTTGCCTGGTACGGCAAACTGGTGGGGGAGAAAACGCTGAACTCGCCGAAGCATCCCGTTGATATCGCCACCGAGTTAAATGCCCCAGTCTTAGGGCTTTATGGCGGCCAGGACACCGGGATCCCGCTTGATACGGTAGAGACCATGCGCCATGCGCTCCGTGCAGCCAATGCAAAAGCTGAAATCATTGTTTATCCGGATGCCGGCCACGCCTTTAATGCCGACTATCGTCCGAGCTATCACGCAGAATCGGCTAAAGATGGCTGGCAGCGGATGCTGGCATGGTTCAGCCAGTACGGCGGGAAAAAAGCGTAAAACAAAAGCCCGGTCGCGGCTACGCCTTGCCGGGCTTCGGATTTATCAGGCCTGACGCAAATTCTGCGCCGCCCTGACCATGTTCGCGAGTGCCGCGCGGGTCTCCGGCCAGCCGCGGGTTTTCAGTCCGCAGTCCGGGTTGACCCACAGGCGCTCAGCCGGGATCCGCTGGGCGGCTTTTTTCAGCAGGCTCTCAATCCACTCCACGCTCGGTACGTTCGGGGAGTGGATGTCGTAGACACCCGGCCCAATTTCGTTTGGATACTCGAACTCTTCAAAGGACTCCAGCAGTTCCATGTCTGAACGCGACGTTTCGATGGTGATTACGTCGGCATCCAGCGCGGCAATCGAATCCATAATGTCGTTAAATTCGCAGTAACACATGTGGGTGTGGATCTGCGTGTCGTCTTTCGCGACCGCGGCGTTGAGGCGGAAAGCCTCCACACCCCACTTCAGATAAGCATCCCAGTCACTGCGACGCAGCGGCAAACCTTCGCGTAGCGCCGGTTCATCAATCTGGATGATGCCGATACCCGCCGCTTCCAGATCGGCCACTTCATCACGCAGCGCGAGCGCAATCTGTTTGGCGATGGTTTCACGGGTCACATCTTCACGCGGGAAGGACCAGCAGAGGATCGTCACCGGGCCGGTCAGCATCCCTTTCACCGGTTTGTCGGTCAGGGACTGGGCGAATTTTGCCCACTCTACGGTAATCGCTTGCGGGCGGCTGACGTCACCAATCACCACCGGTGGCTTCACACAGCGGGAACCATAGCTCTGCACCCAACCGTTCTGCGTAAAGACGAAACCGTCCAGATGTTCGCCGAAGTATTCCACCATGTCGTTACGCTCGGCTTCACCGTGTACCAGCACGTCCAGACCTAAACGTTCCTGCTCAACAATCGCCTGTCTGATGTGCTCAGCGATGCCGGTGCGGTAGTGATTCGCATCGAGGTTGCCCTTTTTGAAATCCAGACGCAGGCCGCGGATCTCCGTCGTCTGCGGGAAGGAGCCGATGGTGGTGGTTGGCCAAGCTGGCAGGTTGAAGCGGGCACGCTGGGCTTCGGCACGCACTTCATAGGGGCTCTGACGCTGGCTGTCCTGCGCGGTAATGGCCGCCAGACGTTTTTCGACCGCCGGGTTGTGGACGCGCGCCGAATGACGACGCGCCTGAATGGGGGCGCTCCAGTCGGTAATGGCCGTGGTGTCACCGCTATTTAACGCATCACGCAGCAGCGCCAGCTCTTCACATTTTTGCAGCGCAAAGGCAAACCAGCTCTTCACCTCGGGATCCAGGCGGGTTTCCACACTCAGATCGATTGGGCTGTGCAGCAGAGAGCAGGAGGAGGCCACCCACAGCTCACGTTTGCCGACGATATCTTTAATCTGTGCATATTTCTCGCTCAGATCGGCGCGCCAGACGTTACGGCCATTCACCAGTCCGGCCGAAAGCAACCACTCTTCAGGCAGGCGTTTGTGCAGTTCGGCCACGTCATCTTTGCCGTGGACCAGGTCAACATGAAGACCCTGAACCGGCAGCGCAGTAATGGTACTCAGGTTCGGCGTCACGCCTTCAAAATAGGTGGTCAGCAATAGCTTCACCTGACCAGTAAGGGCATCGTAAGCGGGTTTAAACGCTTTCAGCCACGCCTGCGGCAGCTCCAGCACCAGCGCAGGCTCATCGATTTGCACCCACTGAATTCCGCGTTTACCCAGTTCAATCAGCACCTGTTTGTAGACCGGCAGAATATCGTTCAGCAGGCTGAGACGGTCAAACTGCTCGCCTTTCACTTTACCCAGCCACAAATACGTTACCGGCCCCAGCAGTACCGGTTTCACCTGGTGGCCCAGCGCCAGCGCTTCATCGACTTCGTCGAGCAACTGGGTCCAGCTCAGTTTGAACTGCTGGCCTTTCACAAATTCCGGCACCATATAGTGATAGTTGGTGTTGAACCACTTGGTCATTTCCGCCGCTGCCGCAGGCTCTCCCGTTGGCGCACGACCACGGCCAATGCGGAACAGGGTGTCGATATCTACCGATCCATCTTTGTTCTGATGACGAGCCGGCACGTTGCCAAGCAGCAGGCTGGTGGTCAGAACATGGTCGTACCAGGCGAAATCGCCCACGGGCAGCAGGTCAATGCCCGCCTGCTTTTGCTGTTCCCAGTGGCGCGCACGCAGTTCGCGGCCCACTGCCAGCAATTCTTCACGGCCAGAGGTACCTGCCCAGTAACTTTCCTGCGCTTTTTTCAGCTCGCGGCGAAGGCCAACGCGAGGGAAACCGAGAGTGTGATTGCGAATTGTCATGGTGTGTCCCCTGTGAATTTTTCGTATTTAGCCATCCAGATGTTTACACATCCATAATTGGCAGTTACTGTATATTCCTCAAGCGCAAAATGTTCATGGCGAAGTGAAGGACTTTCATGATCGAGATTAAACACCTGAAAACGCTACAAGCGTTGCGAAATTGCGGTTCTCTCGCGGCGGCGGCAGCCACGCTGCACCAGACCCAGTCCGCCCTTTCTCACCAGTTCAGCGATCTGGAACAACGCCTCGGCTTTCGTCTTTTTGTGCGTAAGAGCCAGCCGCTACGCTTTACGCCTCAGGGCGAGATCCTGCTGCAGCTGGCTAATCAGGTGCTGCCGCAAATAGCCAGCGCGCTGCAGTCCTGTAACGAGCCGCAGCAAACCAGACTGCGTATCGCCATTGAGTGTCACAGCTGTATTCAATGGCTGACACCCGCGCTTGAGAACTTCCGCCAGAGGTGGCCGCAGGTGGAGATGGATTTCAAATCCGGCGTGACGTTCGACCCGCAGCCGTCGCTCCAGCAAGGCGAACTGGATCTGGTGATGACCTCAGACATTCTGCCCCGCAGCGGCCTGCACTATTCGCCAATGTTTGATTATGAGGTACGTCTGGTGCTGGCTCCGGATCATCCGCTGGCCAGTAAAACGCGTATCACCCCGGAAGATTTAGCCAGTGAAACGCTGCTGATTTACCCGGTACAGCGCAGTCGGCTGGATATCTGGCGTCATTTCCTGCAGCCGGCCGGCATTAGCCCGCAGCTCAAAAGCGTGGATAACACCCTGCTGTTAATTCAGATGGTTGCCGCCAGAATGGGCATCGCGGCGCTTCCACACTGGGTTGTGGAGAGTTTTGAACGCCAGGGTCTGGTTGTCACTAAAACCCTGGGTGAGGGACTATGGAGCCGGCTGTACGCCGCCGTGCGCGATGGCGAGCAGCGTCAGCCGATTACGGAAGCGTTTATTCGCTCTGCGCGGAACCACGCGTGCGATCATCTTCCGTTTGTGCGGAGCGCGGAGCGACCCAACGGCGATGGACCCACAGCGAAGCCAGAATCACTGCTCCCCCAATAAGGAAGCTCGGCCAGTGAGGCTGCTGCTGCCAGATGGCAAGGTTCACCAGCAGCCCTGCAGGCACATGCACGTTGTTCATGATCCCCAGCGTACCGGCGTCTACCTGCGTAGCGCCGTAGTTCCACATGAAGTACCCCAGCCCCGATGCCACCACGCCCAGCCAGACCAGAACGCCCCACTGCAGGGTTGTCGTCGGGAGCTTTTGCGGGTTGCCGAGCATAAACCATGCCGCCACCGCGACGATAGCTGCCCCCATATAGAACCAGGCGAACGCGTTATGCTGTGGCATCGGGCGGGTTTCCATCAGGCGCTTGTACCCGACCATACCGATGGCAAAGCTGAGGTTCGCCAGCTGCACGAACATCAGCCCGGTCCAGAAGTGGTCGCTCACTTTGTCGTAGCGAATAATCGCCGCCCCGATCACCGCCAGCGCCGCGCTCAACAGATATCCCCAGCGCAAACGACGTTTGCTGAGCAAATCGTAAATCAGCGTGATATAGAGCGGCGTAAGCACGGTGAAAAGCAGAAATTCAGAGACAGACAGGTAGACGTAAGCCCGGAAGCTGAACAGGTACATGATGCCGAGCTGCATCGCCCCCACTAGCATGTACAGCAAAATGGTGTTCAGCGATTGCCCGCGTGTACGCAGGAAGGGCAGGAATACCAGCGCCGCCAGCCCCACGCGCATCAGCACCGAGAAGTAGCTGTCGACGTGCCCGGCGAGGTATTCGCCAATCAGGCTAAAAGAGAAGGCCCACAGGATAGTGGTAATAATGAGTAGCGCCACAATGCTTGTCTCTCAGAAAGAAGGACAGGCATTGTAGCGAACTCTTTAGTTGACAACTGAGCAACAAACAATCAAATGAAGATTATTCAAGGAACAGTCTGCGCAGGTATTTTGGTACCGCGTTGTCAGCGTTAGAACCAATCACTTCCAGTTCCGGGTGCAGGTCTTTCAGACGCTGGTGTGCATTCTGCATAATGCAGCCTTTGCCCGCCATAGAGAGCATCTCGGCGTCGTTCATGCCATCACCGAAGGCGATACAGTCTTTCAGTTCGAAGCCAAGACGTTTCGCCACGGCTTCCAGCGCGTGCCCTTTGGAAACCCCCCCCGCCATAACTTCCAGACAGGTCAGGGTCGAGAAACTCACGTTGACGCGGTCACCCCAACGCGCATTAATCGCCTGTTCCAGCGGCAGCAACGCTTCGTGGCTTTCGCAGGTAAAGAACACCTTGCTGATCCCTTCCGGCTCCAGCAGGCCTGGCTCGTACAGGGAATAGTTAAATACCGCTTCCTTGAAGAAACGCATTTCATCCGGGCGATGGCGATTCATGAACCAGTCGTCATCGCGATAAACGTTAGTGATAATGTCCGGGTTGTTATGCACTACGCCGAACAGATCGGCGGCAATGTCGCGATCCAGGTTATGCGTAAAGATCAGGTTGCCATCGGTATCGTGCACGCGCGCACCGTTGGAGGTGATCATGTACGATTTGATCTCAAGATTATCGCGGATCTGCCCCACGTCCACGTGGTGGCGGCCGGTGGCAAACACGAAGTTCACTCCGCGAGCGGTCAGAAGCTTTAAGGTCTCTTTCGCGTAAGGCGACAGGGTATGGTCGGGCGAAAGCAGCGTGCCATCTAAATCAGATGCAACAACCTGGTACATAGGGATTTCAACCTCTGGTGGTAAAACAACAATCAATTATGCCTGTCGAAAAATTCAACAATGGCGTTTAGCGCGACTGAGCGCATAGCGTCCTTTTCAAAAAGGATCTCATGGTACGCGCCGTTGATGACCAGCGGTTTACCCCCTTCGCAAGGGTGACCGGCCGCAGCGCGGAGTTCACAAAAGCGGTCATGCATGCGGTTATCCACCACACGCTCTTCTTCAGCCTGAATCAGAAGTGTCGGCGTATCATCTTTACCAACACCAGCAAGCACCTGTTCACCGGCAAGGATCCCTTCCCGCACCCAGTGATATGTCGGGCCACCGACGCGCAGGCGCGGTTCATCGGCATAAAAACGCAGGTTACGGCGATAACGCTGCCGGCTATGGGTCAATACGTTGAGGGCAAACGGCAGCGCGCGCCAGCGCCCTGTCCCGATGGCATACCCTTCACGAATGCGCTGATGGCCCTCAGCCCAGTCGAGAATATGGCGCACCATCCAGTCCGGAAAACGCATGACGATGCCATACATTGGCGCGGTAAGCGCAATGGCATCACACTGGTGGTCATAGCGCTGTAAAAACAGCGTCGAAATCGCCCCACCCATAGAGTGCGCCAGAATATAGCGCTTACGCCACGGGCCCGGCTGAACCTCCTGCTGCCAGAAGGCGGCAAGATCGTCGACGTAATCGCTGAAGTTATCCACATGACCGCGATGCGTGTCCGACAATAAGCGGCCAGAAAGCCCCTGCCCGCGATGGTCGATAATCAACACATCGAAGCCCAGATGGAACAGGTCATAGGCCAGTTCAGCGTATTTGATGTAGCTCTCGATACGTCCCGGACAAACCACGATCACCCGATCGTTTTTCTCATCATGGAAACGCACAAAGCGTACCGGGACATCGCCAACACCCGTAAACTCATCTTCCTCACGCTGACGCCAGAAATCGGTCAGCGGCCCCATAGAGAAAGCAGCAAATGCGTTTTCTCGTGTTTCCCAGTCCTTTTTCTGCTGAAACATCGGGTTTCCACCCCCGTAAGCCAAGGAATATCGTTTTTTCGTCACCGGTCACAAAATGACGTAACAATAGCGTATTGTGGCATAAAAACAGACAATTCGGGAGTTTCAAATGACCTTCGAGTGGTGGTTCGCTTATCTGCTGACATCCATCATCCTTAGCCTTTCCCCAGGTTCAGGCGCCATTAACACCATGACCACCTCCATCAACCACGGCTATCGCGGTGCCGCGGCGTCCATTGCCGGTTTGCAGACCGGTCTGGGCATTCATATCGTGCTGGTGGGCATTGGTCTGGGTACGCTGTTCTCCCGCTCGGTACTGGCCTTTGATGTGCTGAAATGGGCCGGTGCCGCGTACCTGATTTGGCTCGGTATTCAGCAGTGGCGTGCAGCAGGCTCAATTGATCTTAATACGCTCGCCCAGACGCAAACACGCGGACGCCTGTTTAAACGCGCGGTGTTTGTGAACCTGACCAACCCGAAAAGTATTGTTTTCCTCGCCGCGCTGTTCCCGCAGTTTATCGTCCCGCATCAGCCACAGGTCATGCAGTACGTGGTGCTGGGTGCGACCACCATTGTTGTCGATATCATCGTGATGATTGGTTACGCGACGCTGGCGCAGCGGATTGCGGTGTGGATTAAAGGGCCTAAGCAGATGAAGGCCCTGAACAAAATCTTTGGTTCGCTGTTTATGCTGGTAGGCGCGCTGCTTGCGTCAGCGCGTCATGCTTAGCGAGAAATGATGAGATGAATGCCAAAGCCGGCGAACAACGCGCCGGCGAAGCCGTCAATCCACTTCGCAATACGCTGGTAACCGCGGCGCATCGCCGGTAAGGCAAACAGGCTGGCAACCACGGTAAACCACGCAAAAGTTTCCACCACGATCAGCAGGAAGATGCCCCAACGCGCACCCGCACCCACGTTGTCACCCACAAACAGGGAGAACACGGAGCCGAAATAGATAATCGCTTTTGGGTTCGCCAGGTTGGTGAGCAGCCCTTTAATAAAACTCCGGCCGCCCGTTGCCAGCTCAACTTTCGGCTCTTCCGGCTTTTTCTCTTCTTTCTTCAACGCCCCGCGCAGCATCTGGTAGCCCATCCAGCAAAGGTAAAGCCCCCCGCCAACCATGATGATGTTGTGCAACCAGGCCATCTTCGCCAGAATCAGGTTCAGACCAAGCAGCGCCACAGCCGCCCAGACCATAACGCCCATGGTGATACCCAGTACCCCCATCATCGCTTCTTTGCGGGAGCGGCTGACGGCGGTTTGTGACACGAAGAAAAAGTCAGGGCCCGGGCTCATGAGCGCAACGATGTGCACTAACGCCACGGTAAGAAATAGCATTAACATAATTAACTCGCAGGGAAATAATTAAGTGAGTCACCATCCTGACATTTTTTAGGCTGGCTGACTACTCCTCATCGTCACCGTCGACATGAGCGCGAATAAGCGCCATAAACTCTTTGCCAAAGCGCTCCAGCTTGCGCGTACCAACACCGTTGACGCTGAGCATTTCGCTGGCGCTGAGCGGCGTCTGCTCTGCCATCTCGATAAGTGTCGCATCGTTGAAGACCACATAGGGCGGAATGTTCTCTTCATCAGCAATGGCTTTACGCAGCTTGCGCAGTTTGGCAAACAGCTTGCGGTCGTAATTGCCGCCGTACGATTTTTGCATCACCCGCGGCTTCAGGGCGACAACGCGCGGAACCGCGAGCTTCAGTTCGATATCCCCGCGCAGCACCGGACGTGCTGCTTCGGTAAGCTGAAGCGCGGAGTGTTGGGCAATGTTTTGCGTGGCAAAGCCCAGGTGAATCAGCTGACGGATGATGCTCACCCAGTGCTCGTGGCTCTGGTCTTTGCCGATACCGTAGACGGGCAGCTTATCGTGTCCCATGTCGCGGATACGCTGGTTATTCGCCCCACGCAACACTTCCACCACGTAGCCCATGCCGAAGCGCTGGTTCACACGATAGATGGTCGAGAGCGCTTTGCGCGCATCCATCAGGCCATCGTATTGCTTTGGTGGGTCAAGACAGATATCGCAGTTGCCGCACGGCTCCTGACGCCCCTCGCCAAAGTAGTTGAGCAGCACCAGACGGCGGCAGGTTTGCGCTTCGGCAAACGCGCCCATCGCGTTGAGCTTGTGGCGTTCGATATCCTGCAGTTGGCCCTGCGGTTTCTCTTCCAGACAACGGCGCAGCCACGCCATGTCGGCCGGATCGTAAAACAGCATGGCTTCTGCAGGCAGCCCATCACGCCCGGCGCGGCCAGTTTCCTGGTAGTACGATTCGATATTGCGCGGAATGTCGAAGTGTACGACGAAGCGCACGTTCGGCTTGTTGATCCCCATTCCGAACGCCACCGTCGCCACCACAATCTGCAGGTCATCGCGCTGGAATTTCTCCTGCACATCGGCGCGAACCGCGTTTTCCAGCCCGGCATGGTAGGCGGCGGCGCTAAAACCACGGTTCTGCAGGCGCGCGGCCGTGTCTTCCACCTTCGCGCGGCTGTTGCAGTAGATGATGCCGGACTTCCCGCGCTGCTCCTGTACGTAGCGCAGAAGCTGATCCAGCGGCTTGAATTTTTCCATCAGCATGTAGCGGATGTTCGGGCGGTCGAAGCTGCTGACCTGAATCAGCGGATCGTTCAGCCCCAGCAGCCGGACGATATCCTGACGCGTGGTGTCATCTGCCGTCGCGGTGAGTGCCATAAACGGCAGTTCGGGAAAACGCTGACGGAGCTGGCCGAGCGCCGCATATTCCGGGCGGAAATCATGTCCCCACTGGGAGATACAGTGGGCTTCATCCACCGCCAGCAGGACCGGATTCCAGTGCGACAGATGATCGAGGAAGTTATCCAGCATCAGACGTTCCGGCGCGATATACAGCAGGCGAACCTGCCCGGTACGGCAACCGGCCATGACCTCTTGCTGCTGCTCGCGGGTCTGGCTGGAGTTAAGACAGGCCGCCGCCACGCCGTTGGCAAGGAGCTGATCGACCTGATCTTTCATCAGGGAAATAAGAGGCGATACCACGACCGTCAGGCCGTTGAGCACCAGCGCGGGCACCTGATAGCAGAGAGATTTACCGCCGCCGGTAGGCATGACCACCAGACAATCGCGGCCTTCCAGCACGGTTTCAATGATGGTTTCCTGGCCAGGGCGGAACTGCTGGTAGCCAAAGGTTTCATGCAAAACCTGTTTAGCCAGCGATTCCTGATTCAATACTTCCGCCTGCGCCACGTTAACCCCATTTGCCAGAAATAAAACAGGCGCTATTTTCAGCGCCTGAGAGAGAAACTTCAACGTTTAACGAAAAAACATTCGAGCTGCCTAGAAAATATCGTTCAGCATCACACCCACACCTACACGGGTCTGGTTGAAGTTGTAATCGATAAGCGACTCGCCGTAACCGCTGTAAACCTGAGTATAGAGGCGAACGTGCTTGCTCACCGGATAACTGAGACCCAGTTCCGCACCACCGTAACCGGTGTTCCAGTTGTACTGGCCTTTGGCGCTCAGCACCGCGTCACCCAACTGATAGCCGATTTTGAGCTGATAATAACCCATATATTTGGTGATATCCGGGTTGTCGTCGGTATCGCCCACCACAAACCACGGCTTCACTTCCGCCATCCAGTTGCCGTTTTGCGCCATCAGTCGCGTATAGGCACGGTTCCAGCTGCGCGAGGTAGGGTCGGAGCGTCCGTTTGAATCGTGGTTAAAGCCCACCTCAATGTCACGCAGCGTCCAGCCCGCGAATTCATAATCGGTCGCAAAACCGAGGAACAGCTGCGGCTCATAGTTGGTTTCACGGAACGGTGAAGATTCGCCACTGTTGGAAAGCTGCCACCAGGATTTCTGCGTGTAAGAGGCGCCGAGCACCGAATTCGGTCCCAGAATGCCGCGCCAGAACGGGAACGCGAGACTTAACTGGAACTTCACTTCGTCTTTACGCGCATTATCGGACCAGTTATAGGAGCTTATCGCCTCTTTGTTGAGATCGCTGGTCTGCGTGTATATCACGTAGTTGGTGTCATACGGATACAGCGTGAACGGATTATCATGTTCCTGAAGAAGGTTCGCGATAATGCTGCCCTGCACGGCAGGTTGATCGTGAACTTCTTTAATCGTCGCTTCCTGGGCATATGCTGTGAGGGGCAGCGCAACCGCCGCCAGTAACCAGGCCAGATACGTCCGCATCGGTGGTGTTCTCCTGCAAAGAGTTAATTAGTTGAATTGTTATGTGGCGGATATTCTACATACTTCTGCGACAACTGCTGCATCCTCGTTTCTGAAAGTGGAATTCCTTATTGCTGAAGCATAAAATCAACATTTTATTAACAATAAGGATGTGATGCCTCATGTCAGCCATGCTTACCGCCGAAGAAGCGTTAAAACTCGTGGGCGAGATTTTTGTTTACCATATGCCGTTTAACCGTGCACTGGGTCTGGAACTCGAGCGCTACGAAAAAGCGTTTGCCCAGCTCAGCTTCAACAACCAGCCGATGATGGTAGGCAACTGGGCGCAGAGTATTTTGCATGGCGGGGTGATTGCCTCAGCGCTGGATGTGGCGGCGGGTCTGGTCTGTGTGGGCAGTACGCTGACGCGCCATGACACCATCAATGAAGACGAGTTGCGCCAGCGTTTGTCGCGTATGGGCACCATCGATTTACGCGTCGATTACCTGCGTCCCGGGCGCGGAAACCGTTTTACCGCCACCAGCAGCCTGCTGCGCGCCGGGAATAAGGTTGCCGTCGCCCGCGTTGAATTGCATAACGAAGAGCAGGTCTATATCGCCAGCGCAACTGCCACTTATATGGTGGGTTGAAACCCTAAAATCGGGTAAAATTAATTCACTTTTTTGTAACGGATTATCCCGATGGATGCTAAACAAACGCGGCAGGGCGTACTACTCGCCCTTGCCGCTTATTTTATTTGGGGTATCGCACCGGCGTACTTCAAGTTTATCGCTTACGTACCCGCTGACGAGATCCTCACACACCGTGTGATTTGGTCGTTTTTCTTTATGATCGCGCTGATGAGCGTTAGCCGTCAGTGGTCTGGCGTCAAAACGCTGCTGAAAACGCCGAAAAAGGTGTTCCTGCTGGCCCTCTCAGCCGTGCTGATAGGCGGCAACTGGCTGCTCTTTATCTGGGCAGTCAATAACCATCACATGCTCGAAGCGAGCCTGGGCTATTTTATTAATCCCCTGGTCAACATTGTTCTGGGCATGATTTTCCTGGGCGAGCGTTTCCGTCGTATGCAGTGGCTGGCGGTCATCCTCGCTTTTTGCGGCGTGCTGGTCCAACTGTGGACCTTCGGTTCGCTGCCCGTGATCGCTCTGGGCCTGGCGTTCAGCTTTGCGTTTTACGGGCTGGTCCGGAAGAAAATAGCCGTGGAAGCGCAGACCGGGATGCTGTTTGAAACCCTGTGGCTATTACCGGTCGCGGCGATTTACCTGTTTGGTATTGCCGACAGCGCAACCAGCCATATGGGCAGTAACCCGTTGTCGTTGAATCTGATGCTGATGGCGGCCGGTGTGGTAACCACCATTCCTCTGCTGTGCTTCACCGGTGCCGCAACGCGCCTGCGTCTCTCCACGCTGGGCTTCTTTCAGTACATCGGTCCGACGCTGATGTTCCTGCTGGCAGTGGTGTTTTACGGCGAAGTACCGGGCGCAGATAAGATGGTGACGTTTGCCTTTATCTGGGTGGCGCTGGCGATTTTTGTTGCAGACGCCCTTTATACCCAGCGCAGAACGCGCAAAGGATTGTAAGCGGTAATGAGGCGGGCAGGCACAATGCCACCCGCCTGATGTTTACAGCCAGTTACGGCGCTTGAAGTAGAGGTACGGCGCCAGCCCGGCGAGGATCATAAAGATAATCGCGCCAGGGTAGCCAAAGCTCCACTTAAGCTCCGGCATAAACTCAAAGTTCATCCCGTAGCTCGAGGCCACCAGCGTCGGTGGCAGGAAGACCACCGAGACCACCGAGAAGATCTTGATGATGCGGTTCTGCTCGATATTGATAAAGCCCATCGCCGCCTGCATCAGGAAGTTGACCTTCTGGAACAACGATTCATTGTGCGGCAGCAGGGATTCGATATCGCGCAGGATCTCACGTGCCTGCTCCAGCTGACCGCCCGGCAGACGCGCCTTACGCACCAGGAAGTTCAGCGCGCGTTGGGTATCCATCAGACACAAACGCACCTTCCAGCCGATATCTTCCAGTTCTGCCAGCGTCGAGAGCGCTTCGTCGTATTCATCGCCCTGATGACCTTCCATGATGACGCGGCTCAGCTTTTCCAGGTCGCTGTAGATGTTTTCAATTTCATCCGCCAGCTGTTCGATTTTGGTTTCAAACAGGTCCAGCAGCAGTTCGTAGGCATTACCGTCGACCATCGCCTGGCTACGGGCGCGCATGCGGTAGAGACGAAACGCGGGCAGCTCACGCTCGCGCAGGGTAAACAGGCGACCGTCACGAATGGTAAACGCCACGGTGGAGTTACCTGCGTGATCGTCGGCGTCTTCAAAGAAAAAGAAGGAGTGAATATGCAGACCGTCTTCATCTTCAAAAAAACGAGCAGATGCTTCGATGTCTTCCAGTTCCGGGCGGGTTGCCAGGCTTTGCCCCAGCTCAGATTGTACGCGAAGGCGCTCATCGTCGTCCGGCTCGACCAGATCCACCCATACGGCATCAATGAGGGGCTGTGACTCTTCGGCTTCAAGCCGAGTCAGTCGGTTATTTTCGAGTTGAAATGCGCTCAACATGACCGGGACTCCCAATGCAAAAAATATCGGACAGTTCGGTGGGCACACAGAAACAAATTGGGTTTCAGACCATTAAACAGCCTGACTCAGCGCGACGGGAATAATGCAGGTCGCTGACAACCACTAAGGCCATCAGCAAGAGGAGATAGCCTTAGGAGTTGTTCCTGGATGACAGGGAATTGAGCCAGTATCTACTGGGTGTGTCCAAGGCGAATGTCCTCTTAGCGTAATCGTGCGCGCATGTTACGCCAGCAGTAATAGTGGCGTCAACACGCAACGGAACGCTGAAGGGCATTAATTGAACTTCAACGTATAAGGCTAGCAGATTATTACAAAATAATGATATTTTTCTGAAAGTTACACAGTTTCCAGCCTGGCGTAGGCTGCCACCAGCCATTTGATACCTTGCCCCTGGAACGCCACCTGCAGGCGGCTGTGCTCGCCGCTACCTTCCAGATTGACGATGGTGCCTTCACCAAACTTAGCATGACGCACGCGCTGACCCAGCTTGTAGCCGGTGTCCGTTTCAGCAATCGGCGAGCCCATACGCTGATGGCTGACCGGGCGGCTGATACTGGCGCGCAGGCGTACCTCTTCCACGCACTCTTCCGGCAGCTCGCCGATAAAGCGCGACGGACGGTGATACACCTCTTTACCGTACAGGCGTCGGGTTTCGGCATAGGTCAGCGTCAGCTTTTGCATCGCGCGCGTCACGCCAACATAGGCCAGACGACGCTCCTCCTCCAGACGTCCACCTTCATCCAGCGACATCTGGCTCGGGAACATCCCCTCTTCCATCCCGACGATAAACACCTGCGGGAACTCCAGACCTTTGGCGGAGTGCAGGGTCATAAGTTGAACCGCATCCTGCCAGGTGTCTGCCTGCCCTTCGCCCGCTTCCAGTGCCGCGTGGGAGAGGAACGCCTGCAGCGGCATCAAATCTTCGTCTTCTTCGTTGTAGCTGAACTGGCGCGTTGCCGTCACCAGTTCCTCTAAGTTCTCAATACGGGTCTGGCCCTTTTCGCCTTTCTCCTGCTCATACATGGTGCGCAGGCCGGAGTCTTTAATCACCCGGTCGGTCTGTACGTGCAGAGGCATATCGGCCGTTTCCTGTGCCAGGGCATCAATCAGCTCCAGGAAGCGCTGTAAGGCGCTGGCTGCACGTCCGGCGAGCGCTTTCTCCTGCAACAGCTCGCGGCACGCCTGCCAGAGTGTCAGTTGGCGATCGCGGGAGGCCTGACGCACCACATCCAGGGTACGGTCACCGATGCCGCGAGTTGGGGTGTTCACCACGCGCTCAAACGCCGCATCGTCATTACGGTTTGCGATCAGACGCAGATACGAGAGCGCGTCTTTGATCTCCTGACGTTCAAAGAAGCGCATGCCGCCGTAAATGCGGTACGGCATACTCACCTGCAGCAACGCCTCTTCCAGCACGCGCGACTGGGCGTTGCTGCGATAGAGAATGGCACACTGCTCCAGCGCGCCACCGTTGTCCTGCCAGGTTTTAATACGGTTCACCACAAAGCGCGCTTCATCAAGTTCGTTGAATGCGCAGTAGATAGAGATCGGTTCACCGTCAACGCCATCGGTCCACAGCTTTTTACCCAGACGCCCGTTGTTGTTCTCAATCAGGGCGTTGGCGGCGCTCAGAATGTTGCTGGTCGAACGGTAGTTCTGCTCCAGACGGATGGTCTGAGCACCGGGGAAATCATTGAGGAAGCGCTGAATGTTTTCCACCTGCGCCCCACGCCAGCCATAGATGGACTGATCGTCATCACCGACGATCATCACCTTGCCGGTATCACCGGCCAGCAGGCGGATCCATGCATACTGGATGTTGTTGGTATCCTGGAATTCGTCCACCAGAATATTGGTGAAGCGTTCACGATAGTGCTGCAGGATATGCGGTTTGTTGAGCCACAGCTCGTGCGCACGCAGCAGCAGCTCAGCAAAGTCCACCAGACCTGCGCGATCGCACGCCTCCTGGTAGGCTTTATAAACGTTCTGCCAGGTTTGCTCGACCGGGTTGCCGAAGCTCTGAATATGGTGCGGACGCAGCCCTTCGTCTTTCTGGCCGTTGATGTACCACATTGCCTGACGCGGCGGCCACTGCTTCTCGTCGAGATTCATCGCCTTGATAAGACGCTTCAGCAGACGCAGCTGATCTTCGCTGTCGAGGATCTGGAAATCCTGCGGCAGGTTAGCGTCCATGTGGTGCGCCCGCAGCAGGCGATGCGCCAGACCGTGGAAAGTCCCCACCCACATGCCGCCCTGGCTGGTGCCCATCAGCTGTGCGATTCGGTGGCGCATCTCTGCCGCCGCCTTGTTGGTAAACGTCACCGCCATAATGGAGTACGGCGAGCAGTTTTCCACGCTCTGCAGCCACGCAATACGGTGTACCAGCACGCGCGTCTTACCACTGCCCGCCCCAGCCAGCACCAGCATGTTGGTGCGCGAAGCGGCAACCGCGTCACGCTGTTTGTCATTAAGGCTGTCGAGCAGGTAAGAAACGTCCATTGGCACCGTCACGTAATGTCAGGCAGGCGAATGTGATTCCTTCGCCAAAACCCTGTTAATTTATACAGAACAATTGATGATTATATCAGCGTCGTGAGGGATGCCAACCGTGAAATTTCCACGTGCGGCAGAAGACGGCTGTCCGGCGTTGTCATCAGGTCAGCGTTTTCCGGCTTGATCCAGCAGGCCTGCATGCCGCAGCGGATCGCCCCGGCCACGTCCGTGGTCAGGTCATCACCCACATGCAACATTTCGCCGAGCGGCAGGTTCAGTTTTTCCGCCGCCAGGTGATACATATCGTTAAACGGTTTCGAGCGCCCGTGCGGGCCCGCGCGCAGCACAAACTCAAAATAATCGCCAAGACCAAACAGCTCAGGCTGGGCATTGCCATTGGTAATCGCCACCAGCGGCCACTTCTCTGCCAGCGCGGCCAGCGTATCGTGGGTTTCCTGTGGCACATCAATACGGCTGCGCCATTTGGCGAAGTTTTCCATGGACGCTTCAGCCCCTATCGCCGCATCACGCGCGCTCATGCCAACATTCAGCATCGCCTGTTCAACCGCACGTCGACGCCATTCGGTCACGTCATGGTATATGTCCGGCTCGGTCTCCCGCAGGGACTGACGCAGCAGCTGGAAGTCCTTGTTCTGCATCGTCTTCAGCGCCGGGTGATAGTTCTGCACAAACGCCAGCGACTCCTGCTCGGTACGCAGGATCACCTGGCGGTTATCATAAAGGGTGTCATCAAGATCAAAGGTAAGGGCTGATATCTGACCCAGTGGGCGGTAAAAACGCATTATTTCCCCCGTTTGGCGCGTGGATGCGCCGCGTCATACACCGAGGCAAGGTGCTGGAAGTCTAAGTGGGTATAAATTTGGGTGGTGGACAAATTCGCGTGGCCGAGCAGTTCCTGCACGCCGCGCAGATCGCCGCTTGATTCAAGCATGTGGGTCGCAAAAGAGTGGCGCAGCTTGTGCGGGTGAACATGGCTGTTCAGCCCCTGTTTAATGCCCCACTCCGCAAAACGCTTCTGCACGTTACGCGCCGAGATCCGCTTGCCGAGTTTCGACAGGAACAGCGCATCTTCTTCCGCGCCAAACAGCCCGCGCAGGTCAAGCCAGTGCTCAATCCAGGCGACAGCGTTGCGACCAATCGGCAGGCGGCGCTCTTTGCTGCCCTTGCCCATCACCCACACTTCGCCGGTGTCCAGATCGAGATGTTTTATATCGAGATTGACCAGTTCAGACAGACGCAGTCCAGCACCGTACATCACCTCCAGCATCGCGCGGTCACGCACCGCCAGCGGATCGTTAAGATCGATATCCAGCAGGCGATTGACATCATCGACGTCGATATTTTTAGGCAGATGACGCGGTGCTTTTGGCGTGGCAATGCCTTTCGCCGGGTTGGCTTTAAGGCTGCCCTGGCTCACCAGCCAGTCGAAGAAACTGCGCAGGGCAGAGAGCCTGAGCGCCAGACTCGCCGGGCCTAACCCTTTCCTGCGGCTACGCACGACGACGCCACGAACCGTCGCAGCGTCACATTGTTGCCAGCTTTCCAGGCCGATTTCATCGGCAATCTGCATGATGGCATCAAGCTGACGCTGATAGTTCAGCAGCGTAATGGGGCTAAGCTGACGTTCAACCCCCAGGTAGCGCAGAAATCGCGCGACGTCAGTGGCAAGAAGTCCGTCCGTCATACGCGCTCAATCCAGCGCTCCAGCAGCTCAGGCAGCATCAGGGCGATCTCCTGCAACAGGTGCGTACCTTGCCCCTGCTCATAGTGATGCGCGTCGCGACTGGTAAATAACATCACGCCTAAGTCGCCATCGCGCCCCATCAATGACATGGCCACCGAGCCAATCGCTTTGGCTTCTGGCAATACCACCAGCAATTCTGGTCCGTTCAGCGGCCCCAGATAGTGATGTTGATGACCCAGGCGCTGAATACGTAGCGGCTCAAACGCCTGACGGCTCAGCGCCAGATGGGTGAAACCAGACGGTGCACCAATGCGCCAGCGGTCGGGGAAGAGACGAAGGGTTGCGCCTGCAAGCCCCAGTTCTCGCGCCCAGCGGTGGAAACGGCTGAGAAACTCGTCAAGGCTGTGGGCCGAGGCCAGACGCGCCTGCAGATGCAGCAGTCGATAGAACAGGCTTTCGTTATTGTTCGCCTGTTCCATGAGCAGCGTCATGTTCTCTTCAAGCTGATTGATGTGGTTGCGCGCGCGGGCCATGTGCCATTCGACCAGCGACACGGTCCCGCGCACCGGATGCGGCACGCGCATCTGTTCGACAAGACGTGCATTGCGAATAAAAAACGCGGGATTGTTCAGCAGATAATCAACAACAGCACTGTCGTCCAGTTCCGTCACCGTTTCCTGCAGTTCTTCCCCTGGTTGCTTCATAGATGGATAAACCCGTCATAGACATGTACCGCCGGGCCAGTCATAAACAGCGGATGACCCGGTCCTTTCCAGGCGATATCAAGACGACCGCCTGGTAACTCCACGCGAACCTCTTCTGCCAGTAACCCCTGAGCGATGCCGACGGCCACTGCCGCGCAGGCACCGCTTCCGCAGGCCTGGGTTTCGCCCGCGCCGCGTTCATACACCCGCAGACGGATGTGTTCACGCTTCACCACCTGCATAAAACCAATGTTCGCGCGTTCCGGGAAGCGTTCATGGCTTTCCAGCACCGGGCCGAGAGTTTCAACGGCGGCGGTCTCTACATCATCAACCTGAATCACGCAGTGCGGGTTTCCCATCGAGACGACGCCACACAATACTGTCTGCTCGGCCGCACGCATAATATAGGTCTTTTCCGCTTTGTTTGCGCGAAACGGCACGGCGGAAGGTTCAAAGTTCGGCTCGCCCATATTCACGCGAACCAGATCGTCATCGGTGACGCTGAGCACCATGCGACCATTCGCGGTACTGACGCGGATATCGCGCTTGTTCGTCAGCCCTTTCAGGCGGACAAAGCGGGCAAAACAGCGCGCACCGTTGCCGCACTGGGAGACTTCACTGCCATCAGCGTTAAAAATACGGTAGTGGAAATCGAGGTCAGGATCGTACGGCGGCTCAACCACCAGCAGCTGATCGAACCCCACGCCCAGATGCCGATCCGCCAGGCGGCGGATCAGTTCCGGGGAGAAAAAGACATTCTGCGTTACCGCGTCGACGACCATAAAATCGTTGCCAAGGCCATGCATCTTAGAGAACTGCATCATTCGCTCCATTGCGCGGGTACAGAACGTAATCGTCAGAGATTAACCTGAGTCGGACCACCATTATTGCCACGATCGTTCGTGTCTGGCGTGGAAGACTCAATACCGCTTTGCACAGGTTTCGTCGGCGGCGGCGCCGTTTTATCCGCTGGCGGGAAGTAAAGCGGTCCCTTCAGTCCACAGCCCGTCAGACTAAACAGCGTGATGAGAACGGCAAGCGTTCGGAAAACGTTTTTCATTATAAAGTTGCCCGTAAGTTCAAATCTGTTTCTATCATCGCAGGAGAAGACACAAAAGCAAGAGTTTGCCGCTTTCCTGCAACGGGAATTATTTAGCGTTATACTGCCGGCATCACGAAAAACAGGAACAAAACCATGAACGACAGTGAATTCCATCGCCTTGCAGACACCTTATGGATGACCATCGAAGAGCGGCTTGACGACTGGGACGGCGACAGCGATATCGATTGTGAGATCAACGGCGGCATTCTGACCCTGAGCTTCGAAAACGGCAGCAAAATTATTATTAACCGCCAGGAGCCGCTTCACCAGGTCTGGCTGGCCGCCAAACAGGGTGGCTACCATTTCGATCTGAAAGAGGGCGAATGGGTGTGTGACCGTAGCGGCGAAACGTTCTGGGACCTGCTGGAACAGGCGGCGACCGCGCAGGCAGGTGAAGACGTGCGTTTTCGTTGAGTCTGTTTTGCCTGGTGGTGCGCTGCATACCGGGCAAAAACTGTCAGGAGAAATACTGCTGCAACAGCGGGGTAGTGTCCTGGCTGGCGGGAACCGCTGGCGTAACGGCCTGCGTACGGAACGGAATCACCTGCGAACGTCCGTCTACATTCACAATCTGGTAGAACTGCGGCAGGTTAAAGTTGATGAAGCTGGAGCCGTAGGTAAAGCGGTCATGTGAGGACGAATAGAAGCGGCTGACGTCGCGCACCAGCTCCTCTTTACTGCCTTCACAGTGGTGATAAACCTCAGCGCGGTTCGTCTCATCCAGGATGTAGATGTTGAAACCGGCGTCGTCACCCGACTCTTCAAAGAAGAACTGAATAATCCCTTCGCTCGCAAAGCCATCCACGACCTGTGGCAGTTTCACGTGGTTGGTTTCCACCTGCACTGACAGGCCATGCAGCTTGTTGTGCGAAATGGCGCCGTAGAACTCGATGGCGTTTTCCAGCTTCTGTACTGAAACATTCAGGCGCTCGAAGAACAGGCCCCAGGTCTGTCCGGAGACGCGCAGCGCTTTAAAGCGACCGGTTTCCTGACGGGTACTGGAGAGGCGCAGTTCGATGCACTCTGAAACCAGCTGCTGCACACGGGTACGGATCAGACCGCGCAGATGCTGGCTATAGCAGAACACCTCAACGCTGTCCGGCGGCGCAGCGTCCTGGTGCATCTTGCCAAGAATCGTTTTCAGCGCTTCGATCATCGCCTGCTCGCCATTGAAGTGCAGAGTACGCACTTCGTTCCACGAGTTGCGGTACAGCAGGTCTACGCTGCCCACCAGGCAGTTTTGCTGCTCGCCAAAGCTAAAGACATCCAGCTTGCGGAAATCAAAATGGACCACCTGATTGCGGAAGGCCGCCGTCGGGTCATATTCCAGGTTGACGATGATCGCCAGATGGCGAATTTCACACGGGCTGTAGAGCGCTTTTGGCGTCGGCGCCGGCAGACGCAGCGGGAAGTGGTGGGAGACATCCGCCACCATCTCCTGCAGTTTGGCTAAATCGACAACCTCGTTGCCTTTGATAAACAGCCGGGTACGCGAGGTCAGCAGGCCGTTGAACCAGGCCCAGGCCACCAGCTTGTTCAGGTAGCGGTTATATTCCAGCGGCTGATGGCTGATGATCGAGTCCATGCTTGGCGCACGGTTGTACAGGTACCACCCGGTGCGGTTTGCGCGGCCCGGCGGCACATAGATAAAGGTCAGGTTCGGTTCTGACAGGTCCGGTGAAATCTGCGGGTTAACCAGCGTGACTTTACCCGGCAATGCTTCAAACGCCGCATACAGTTTACGCGTCAACACCCCGATATCCTGCGGGCTGGCGGAAACGCTGAGATTGTTACGACGCGCAAAGCGGATAAGGTTGCGGTAGCTTTGCATCATGGCATCGAGCAGTTCGTTGTGCGCTTCACGCACCTGATCGATTTTCCAGTTGGCGCGGTTATCAAGCATCGACAGACGTTCTTCGTCCCATCCCCACTCTTTCACCAACTGACTGACCACTTCACGACGCCAGCCCACGCATGCGCGTTCGCGGCTGAGTTTTTCACAGACTTTGAGATAGAAACATCGACGCACCAGATCGAGACGCGTGGTGTCATCAATGGCTTTCAGGTATTCGGTGACGCGTTCAAGCATCATGCAGTAAGCATCCAGCCCGTAGGAGACAATTTCTCCGTCGTGCAGACGCTGTTTGATATCTTTCGCCAGCAAACGCGGCGTGGGGTATTCCCAGGAATAGGCTTCCAGCAGCAGGGTTTTCAGCACGGCCTTATACGGCGAATCAATGCTTTTATAGAGCTGCCAGAGGCTCGCGCCAAAGTACTCTTCGGCGGAAAGCGAACTGAGGCCACCCAGATCCAGCCATTCATTTGGTGTCAGCACCCCCTGGGAGTACAACGACATTACGTAATCGTCGTAATGCTCTTCTTCGTCGCACGGCACCATATTCCACAGAATACGCTTACCGGCCAGGCGAACGGCAGTACGGTAAAACTCGTCCAGCAGTAAGATGTGCTGGGTTGAGCCGCAGTCTTCACCACCCAGACTGCCACTTTCGTTATGACGGAAACGGTTTTCATCAATCAGGAAGAAACTGACTTCCACGCCAAGCGACGCGGCCCAGCTTTCCAGCAGGCTGCACTTTCGTTGCAGCAGCTGACGCTCGTCGTTATCGAGCCAGGACTGATGACAGACCCAGATGTCCAGGTCCGAAGAACAGCTTTGCCCAACCGAGGAGGTGCTGCCCATGGTGTAAACGCCTGTAATCGGCAGTTCACCTTTCGGTGATTCCTGCGGCGGCATGCCACGGTAGAGTTCAAGTTCGGTCAGGTAGTGTTGTTGGGTTTCATCAGGCGTGAAAAGACAGATGCCTCTGGGAACGTTACCGTCAAGGTAGCCAGGCATCAGCGGATGGTGATAGTGCAATAATGTCGGCAGAAGACTGTATACCTGCTGGAAAGCAGGGCCCATAGCAGCAAGCGCGCGATCGACACGCAGTTGGTTTATGGCATCCAGTCTCTGTTTCAGAGTCTCAATATAGAGGTACAAGACGTATCGCCTGATGTTTCCGGGTGTCGCACGCTATTCAAAACAGAAATAACAGCGGACCCGCAGTATTACAAAAAGAGAACCGTTACCTTTTTTCGCCCTTATCATTATGGTGGTACCGACGAAAAAATGGTCTAAAACGTGATCAATTTAACACCTTGCCGGTTGACCGTAAAGAAAGATGCGCTACATACAGTGTAGCACCGTTCTGTACGTGTAAATTCCTTAATACGGCTGTGGCTGACGAGAACCCCGCCCTGTCCCTCTCTTCTTCATCACCGTAAAACTGCCATCCCAGAGTCAACAATGTTAGGATGGTTAGCGATTGATAATGACGGTAACAAGCATGTTAGACAATGTTTTGAGAATTGCCACACGCCAAAGCCCTCTTGCGCTCTGGCAGGCACATTATGTTAAGCAGCGCCTTGAAGCCTGCCACAGTGGATTGTGCGTCGAGCTGGTGCCTATGGTCACGCGCGGTGACGTGATCCTTGATACGCCACTGGCTAAAGTGGGCGGCAAGGGCCTGTTTGTCAAAGAACTGGAACTGGCATTGCTTGAGAACCGCGCCGATATCGCCGTACATTCGATGAAAGATGTGCCCGTCGAGTTCCCGGAAGGGCTGGGGCTGGTGACCATTTGCGAGCGTGAAGATCCGCGCGATGCGTTTGTCTCCAATCACTATGATTCGCTCGATGCGTTGCCAGAAGGCAGCGTGGTTGGCACGTCCAGTTTACGTCGTCAGTGTCAGCTGGCAGAACGTCGTCCGGACCTGATCATTCGTTCGCTGCGCGGTAACGTTGGTACGCGTCTGAGCAAGCTGGATAACGGCGATTACGATGCCATTATCCTCGCGGTTGCGGGTCTGAAGCGACTGGGGCTGACGTCGCGCATTCGCGTCGCGTTGCCGCCTGAGCTGTCGCTGCCGGCTGTGGGTCAGGGGGCCGTCGGCATTGAATGCCGTCTGGATGATGAGCGTACCCGCGCGCTGCTTGCCCCGCTGAACCATGACGAGACAGCCATCCGCGTTAACGCCGAGCGCGCCATGAACACCCGCCTCGAAGGAGGGTGTCAGGTGCCGATTGGCAGCTATGCTGAATTAATTAACGGTGAACTGTGGCTGCGAGCGCTGGTTGGCGCACCGGATGGTTCACAGATGGTCCGCGGCGAACGTCGTGGTAAAGCGCAAGATGCCGAACAGCTTGGCGTGTCGCTGGCAGAAGAGCTGCTGGATAACGGCGCCCGTGAGATCCTGGCTGAGGTTTATAATGGAGAGCCCCCTGCATGAGTATTCTTGTCACCCGCCCTTCTCCCGCAGGAGAGCAATTAGTGAGCCGTCTGCGCGCACTGGGGCAGGTGGCCTGGAGTTTTCCGCTCATTGAATTCTCCCCCGGTCGGGAGCTGTCCGCGCTTGCCGACCATATGAATACCCTCCAGCAGGGCGACTTGCTGTTTGCGCTGTCGCAACATGCGGTGGAATTTGCCCAGGCACAGCTGCAACAGCAGGGGCTTAACTGGCCAACCGCTCCTCACTATTTTGCGATTGGTCGTACAACGGCACTGGCGTTGCATACCGTAAGCGGAACAGACGTTCGTTACCCGTTAGATCGGGAAATCAGCGAAGTCTTGCTACAATTACCTGAATTACAAACTATTGCCGGAAAGCGTGCACTCATTTTACGCGGTAACGGCGGGCGCGAACTGTTGGGTGAAACGCTGCGGGAACGCGGGGCTGAGGTCACGTTCTGCGAATGCTATCAGCGTTGTGCAAAACATTACGATGGTGCGGAAGAGGCGATGCGCTGGCATATGCGCGGCATTACGACCCTGGTGGTGACCAGCGGTGAAATGCTGCAGCAGCTCTGGTCGCTGGTACCCCTTTGGTATCGTGAAAACTGGTTACTCCACTGCCGGCTTCTGGTCGTCAGTGAGCGTCTGGCGAACCAGGCCCGGGAACTGGGCTGGCAAGATATTCGGATCGCTGATAACGCTGACAACGATGCGCTGCTGCGCGCATTACAATAACTCTCATAATGGGAAGCCATAATGACGGAACACGATAAATCCTCCGCCGTGGTTGAAGAGACCAGGGAGACTGTGGACATCACGCCGCAGTCAGAAACGACTGAGAAAACCGTTGAGAAGAAGAACGGCAGCAATAAAACCAGCCTCGCGCTGAGCGCGATAGCCATCGCCATTGCGCTGGCCGCAGGCGTTGGCCTCTATGGCCTGGTGAAACAGCAAGGTTCCAGCCAGACGGCGACCAACGACACGCTGGTCAATCAGCTTACCGCCCTGCAAAAAGCGCAGGAGACGCAGAAAACTGAACTGGAAACGGTGATTAAACAGCAGTCCGCGGCGCTCGCTGAGGCGAACAGCAAACAGGAAGAGCTGACCAAACAGCTGGACGACGTGCAGCAGAAAGTCGCCACGATTTCCGGTACCGATGCCAAAACCTGGCTGCTCTCGCAGGCCGATTTCCTGGTGAAGCTGGCCGGACGTAAGCTCTGGAGCGATCAGGACGTCACCACCGCCGCCGCGCTGTTGAAAAGCGCTGATGCGAGCCTGGCAGACATGAACGATCCGAGCCTCATTACCGCGCGTCGTGCCATTACCGAAGATATCGCCAGCCTCTCTGCCGTTTCGCAGGTGGACTACGATGGCATCATCCTGAAGGTCAATCAGCTTTCAAACCAGATTGATAACCTGCAGCTGGCGGATAACAACGACGATGACTCCCCGATGGATTCTGACGGCACCGAGCTTTCCAGCTCCCTGAGCGAATGGCGCGTGAACCTGCAAAAAAGCTGGCAGAACTTTATGGATAGCTTCATTACTATCCGCCGCCGCGACGAAACCGCCGTTCCGCTGTTAGCGCCGAATCAGGACATTTATCTGCGCGAAAACATTCGCTCCCGCCTGCTGGTGGCGGCTCAGGCCGTGCCGCGTCATCAGGAAGAAACCTACAAACAGGCGCTTGATAACGTCTCGACATGGGTACGTGCTTACTACAATACCGATGATGCCACGACCACGGCTTTCCTCGATGACATTGATAAACTGAGCCAGCAGAACATCACCATGAACGTGCCGGATAAGCTGGAAAGCCAGCCGATTCTGGAGAAGCTGATGCAGACGCGCGTGCGCAACCTGCTGGCGCAGCCGGGCGTTCCGGCAGAACCTCACGCCCAGGCCCCTGCCGCCGCGCCAGCGCCTGAAAGCGCGCCACAAGGAGAGTAATGATGCTTAAAGTACTCTTACTCTTCATCCTGCTGATCGCCGGGATCGTGCTGGGGCCGATGCTTGCCGGTCATCAGGGTTACGTCCTGATCCAGACCGATAACTACAACATCGAAACCAGCGTAACGGGTCTGGTGATCATTCTGATCCTCGGGGTGGTGGTGCTCCTTGCGGTGGAGTGGATCCTGCGCCGAATTTTTCGTACCGGTGCGCATACGCGTGGCTGGTTCGTTGGCCGTAAACGCCGCCGCGCCCGTAAGCAGACTGAGCAGGCACTGCTTAAGCTGGCCGAGGGTGACTATCAGCAAGTTGAAAAGCTGATGTCGAAAAATGCTGACCACGCCGAACAGCCGGTGGTGAACTATCTGCTGGCCGCCGAGGCAGCGCAACAGCGGGGTGACGAAGCCCGCGCCAACCAGCACCTGGAACGCGCGTCAGAACTTTCGCCGAAAGACCCGATTCCCGTTGAGATCACCCGCGTTCGCCTGCAGCTGGCCCGCAACGAAAACCACGCCGCGCGTCACGGTATCGACCGTCTGCTGGAAGTCTCGCCACGCCACCCGGAAGTGCTGCGTCTTGCCGAGCAGGCCTATATTCGCACCGGTGCCTGGGGTTCACTGCTGGATATCATTCCGTCGATGGCCAAAGCCGACGTCGGTGATGATGAGCATCGTGATGAACTCCAGCGTCTGGCATGGATTGGCCTGATGGATCAGGCACGTGCCGATCTCGGCAGCGATGGTCTGAAAACCTGGTGGAAGAATCAGAGCCGGAAAACGCGTCAGCAGGTTCCGTTGCAGGTTGCGATGGCAGAACATCTGATTGAATGTGACGATCATGACACGGCGCAGGAGATCCTCCTCGACGGACTGAAGCGACAATATGACGATCGCCTGGTTATGGTGATCCCACGTCTGAAAACCAATAACCCTGAGCAAATTGAAAAAATGCTGCGTCAGCAGATTAAAGCCGTCGGCGACCGTCCACTGCTGTGGAGTACGCTGGGCCAGTCGCTGATGAAGCACGGTGAATGGCAGGAAGCGAGTCTCGCCTTCCGTGCAGCGCTGAAACAGCGCCCGGACGCATTTGACTACGCGTGGCTTGCCGATTCGCTGGACAAGCAGCACAAGCCGGAAGAGGCTGCCGCCATGCGCCGCGATGGGCTGTTATTAACGCTGCAAAATAATGGCAGCCAGCAATAAATAACAAGGAGGCCAGACGGCCTCCTTTTTTTATTCCCCTTCGCCTGCTACATTCTTTACCACATCATCTAAAACGAACCCGCCAATGTAACGACGTCTTTTCATTCACTTTTTTCCATACACGCGACGAGTGCCGCGTGGACTGAATCGTTTTTGAAAGGAAATCGTCATGAACTCCCTTTTGTACGCGCTTATTGAAGCGCTGCGCTGCCACCGCTGGCTGCGCCTGCTGGCCTGTGCCTTTATCTTTACATCACTGGGAAATGGCGTAACCCAGGTGGTGGTCTTCGGCTTACTGTTAGCATGGTCCGCCCCGCCCGCGCTGCTTACCCTCGCCTTTCTTTTCGCCACGCTACCTGGCTTTATCGGCAGCCTCATCAGTGAAAAGCTGTGCGCGCGCTATTCTCCAATACCCCTGTTGATACTCACCGAGGGGCTTGGCTTACTGGCCCTGCTCTTTCCCCTGCTCGGCGTGCACTATCACAGTATCCCTGCGTTACTGGCCGTGCAGTCCACCGAAGCACTGCTTAGCGGAATGAGCTGGCCTGCCCTGACGCTGCTCTTTAAACGCGGACTCAGAGAAGCAGAACTGCCTGCCGCAACCTGCCTCGAGAATGTGATTTTTGCCGCTCAGGTTTTGTTAGGCACCGGGCTGGGGATGGTACTTTTCCAGAAGATCGCCATCCTCGCCTTGCTGGCCATTGATGCCATCAGCTTTCTCGGATCGCTGTTCATGCTCTGGCTGGCGGGTCGTGTATTTTTAGCGCCCACACTGGCAGTCCCCACTGAAGAGAAAGCGCCTGCGGCTTTACGCTGGCAGATGTTGACCATCCGGCAGAAACGCAGTTTGCTGATTTTGCCTGCGCTGGCCGCCGTCGGTTCACCGGCCATGGCGCTTCTTCCGGCAATAGCACAGCAGATCCATCCTCAGGATGCGGCCAGCCTTGCTTTGCCACTGCTTTTTGCAAGGAGCATGGGACAACTTTGCGGTCCCCTCCTGCTAAAAAGAGACAGCCTGACGCGTTTTGCAGCACGCACGCCACGGATTTTACTGTGTCTTGGCATCTTCCTTGCCGCGTATGGGATGCTCCCGCTGTTGTCCGGGTGGATGGCATGCGCGCTGGGGATGATTTTTGTCGCACACCTGGCCTCAAATGTTCTCTTTGCGGCCGGCACGTTTGCCGTACTCAGCAGTTTTCAAACCACGCACATGGCTTCGGCCAGCAGTAAAGTCTGGCGCTGGCAAACGCTCAGTGCCTCGCTTTTCACCGGTATTGCCGCGATGGCGGCGGCAGGGTTTGGCTCCATACAAGCGCTTTACAGCGTTTCGTCAGCCGCTCTCATACTGGTCGCCCTGATCATGTACGTTTACCGGGAATAAGGCATAAAAAAACGCCTGCTATAAAAGCAGGCGTTAAAACAGGTCTGTAAGACAACATATTTGGTGCTTCACTCAACGTTATGCCCATGGTGTCTGATGAGGCCGAAGCGACATCTGTCAGTGGACGATAAGCACCGTAAATGGCTCTGCGTCATTCCTGAGTTTATGAGGCACTAAGGCGAACATAAGAGATGGAATGAGCATCTACACGTACATTATTGCACGTAACGTGCCAACTTGACACGCAGAACTTTTACATCGCGCAACATTTTAAGATAAAAGGAAATTATGTTGTTGAGCGGTATCTTAGACCCTACAACCTGCTGATAAACACGACGAAATGTCGTCTGGAGGAGACACGAAAGCCGCCAAATTATTATATCTTTTACTTTCAGTGTGTTATGTGTCGCTGAATCGCGACAAGGAAGCCAGCTGTTGTCGTGGAATCACTACAGAGGGGGAAAGGCGCAGAAAACAAAAAACCCCGCCGAAGCGGGGTTCAAAATTGGTCGGCGAGAGAGGATTCGAACCTCCGACCCACTGGTCCCAAACCAGTTGCGCTACCAAGCTGCGCTACTCGCCGATGTACTGCTTTTTGAATTTTTAGTTCAATTCATTAAAAAGTCGTGGTGCGAGGGGGGGGACTTGAACCCCCACGTCCGTAAGAACACTAACACCTGAAGCTAGCGCGTCTACCAATTCCGCCACCTTCGCAATTCACAACTCTTTCAATAATGGGGTGGCTAATGGGATTCGAACCCACGACAACTGGAATCACAATCCAGGGCTCTACCAACTGAGCTATAGCCACCACTGTATTCTTTCACGCGGTACTGACTACTTTTCAGACCACCGCAGCTCTAGCGCCGGGACTAAAATGGCGCGCCCGACAGGATTCGAACCTGAGACCTCTGCCTCCGGAGGGCAGCGCTCTATCCAGCTGAGCTACGGGCGCTTAGCGCCGTTGCGGGGCTGGATATTACGTACCTCCGACCCCGCTGTCTAGTGCTTTTTTGAAAAAAATGCGCGTTTGGTTATGGTTTGCACATTTTGCCGCTTATTCCTCCACTTTCTGCGAGGTAGCGCGGCGGCCCAGACCAAAAAGCTTATACGCCGCGGTCACCGCCGCCAGGAAGATCATCCCGACAAACAGCGACATGCGCGTATCTTCATTAAAGTACATTCCGATTAATACGCAAACCAGGAACGCCATCGTCAAATAGTTGGCGTACGGGAACAGAATGGAACGGAACGGATGGCTGGCGATGGCCTTTTTATGTGCCTGGCGGAAACGCAGCTGGCTAATCAGGATAACAAACCAGGGAACCATGCCTGGCAGCACGCTGGCGCTGTAGACATAAACGAACACGCGCTGCGGATTCGGGATGATGTAGTTCAGGCAAGAGCCAATCAGCAGGATCACAATCGACACCGCCACACCCGCAACCGGTACGCCCGCACGCGAAACTTTCGCCATTGCCGCTGGCAGCTGATTGTTTCTGGACAGCGCGTAGAGCATACGTCCGCAACTGTACATCCCGCTGTTGCAGCCTGACAACGCCGCCGTCAGAACCACAAAGTTAATGATGCCTGCTGCTGCCGTGATGCCAATCTTCGCGAAGGTCAAGACAAACGGGCTACCGGTCGTGCCAATTTCATTCCACGGGAAGATGGTTACGATAACGAAGATCGCCCCCACATAGAAAATCAGGATACGCCACAGCACCTTGCCTACGGCGCTGCGCAGCGTAACCTGCGGGTTTTTCGCTTCACCCGCGGTAATACCGATAAGCTCGACCCCCTGATAAGAGGCCACAACGATACACAGTGCCGTCAGGAAGCCCTTCCAGCCGCCCGCAAAGAAGCCGCCGTTTTCGGTCAGGTTACCAAAGCCAATGGCGTGCCCGCCGTTGCCAAAGCCGAAGAAGATAACGCCCAGCCCGACCACAATCATCACGATGATGGTGGTGACTTTGATCATCGCAAACCAGAATTCGATTTCACCATAAAGACGAACGGCAGCAAGGTTTGCCAGTGCCACCAGCCCCACGGCAATCAGCGCCGGTATCCACTGGACCATGTCCGGGAACCAGAACTGCACGTAGACCCCTATCGCCGTGATTTCAGAGATGCCGACCGCCATCCACATAAACCAGTATGACCAGGCCGTCAGGTAGCCAAAGAACGGGCTCATATATCGGTGCGCGTAAACGGCGAAGGAACCCGTGACGGGCTCCATGAAGAGCATTTCGCCCATCGAACGCATGATGAAGAAAACGAACAATCCCGCAATGATATAAGCCAGCAAGACCGAAGGTCCTGCCCATTTGAGCGTGCTTGCGGAGCCCATAAACAGGCCCACGCCGATAGTGCCGCCCAGCGCTATCAGTTCAATATGACGAGCCTCCAGCCCACGCTGTAGCTCCGGTTTTTTCTCTGCCATAGATCCTCGATTGTGTTTGCTGTTTCCCGACTTAAGGCCGGGTATTGTTTTTTAGGGGTACTAAAATACGGGGCGAATGGTTTCTTAAAATGCGGCAAATGGCAAACGATGCATAAAAAAAATGAATGCATTGCACAGATTCGCAGCAGTTTTGCAGGGGAGTTGCAGCGCGAACAGCATATCGCGCTACATTTTGATTACATTTTCCCGGTGTAGTGCCAGGTAAGGTAGCGAAGCAGACGGATCTGTCGTGTAATCCGCGTCGGCTGAGATAGCAGGCGATACAGCCACTCCAGCCCCAGGTTTTGCCAGACTTTGGGCGCGCGCTTAACGTGGCCGGTAAAGACGTCATACGTTCCGCCGACGCCCATATAAAGGGCATCCGGACACACCTGACGGCAGTCACGCATCAGGATCTCCTGGCGTGGGGAGCCCATCGCCACGGTGATGATTTTCGCGCCACTGTCGCGAACGCGTTCAAACAGCGCCTGCCGGGCCTCTGGTTTGAAGTAGCCATCCTGGCTGCCCACGATGTTAACATTCCATTGACTGCGCAATTTCGCTTCGGTCTGCGCCAGCACCTCCGGCTTACCGCCAATCAGGAATACCGGCGTGCCTTCCGCCCCTGCGCGTGCCATCAGTTGCTCCCAGAGATCGGCCCCTGCCACGCGAGATACATTAGCGCCAGGATACTTTTTGCGGATTGAACGCACCACGCTGATACCGTCGGCATATTTAAATTCAGCCGCTTCTATCAGGCTTCTCACTTCGGCGTTGTCTTCCACCGCCAGCATCTTTTCCGCATTGATGGCGACCAGCGTACCGGATTTCATCTGACCACCAGCGAACAGAAAATCCAGCGCGTGTTGCATATCGCGCCAGCCAATAAGCTGCAGACCGCGCAACGTATAGCGCGGTGCAGAAGTTTTATCCGTCATGACTTTCCCTACTCACACTTGCGACAGCGTTGTGCTGCCCTGCGGCTCGCGCTTATGCACAAGCCCTGCACTGTCAAACAGCCAGTACAACAGTTTGGCCAGTAACAGGCAGATGCCAAAAACGACCATGAAGAAAACCACGCGCGACACGAATGAATCCAGCCCTTCACGCGCCAGAACGATCATATTGAAAATGGCACCAAAGCAGAAACTGTGCAAAATAGCCGCCTTATAGCGGTTTGTTTCTTCGTTGCCGCGCACGTAGAGCCAGTCAAACCACTTGATGATCAGCCCCACCACCACCGCCCCCGGCAGGATAAACCAGCTTCCCCCCATCACCACCAGCGAGCCAATCAACGTAGGTGAGATCGCAAGACCTGAGTGGTTGTTCAGCACTTCCCAGGTAAAATAGTTTGCCGTGTTGAGTACGACGCCGGGGCGGTCTGGCCACAGCCAGGTTGGGATAAAGACATAAAAGTCGCGCACAATAGGCGCAAGGCCCTGGAAATCGATTTTGTCGTAGTTTTGCAGCAATAACGCCAGGTTTTCCCACGGCGAGAAGGTGTCGCGCGTGAGATAGAGGAACGTGTAAAACGCCTCGTCACCGGCTACGTTGAGCCCGTAGCGCTTCAGGGCAAGCCAGAACATACCAACAATGCCAAACACCCCAGCAGCCACCAGCATCCATAAAGAGATCCACCCGCGGATGATGCCGATAAACAGGAAGATTGCGAAAGCGATGATGATATTTGCACGTGTCCCTCCCACAATCATGTAGGTCAGGAAACCGAAGGCGACGGTACTCACCAGGAAAAACAGCCAGGCTTTGCTGTCCTGACGCAGGAAAAAGATCACCAGCATCGCCGGAATGAAGAAGTAGAAGAAACGCTTAAGCGCCACGCCCGACACTTCGGCAGAAAAAATCTGGCTGTAGGACTGGAGCTTGAACAGCAGAAAACCATTGTGCATGAAGAAGATACCCACGCTTACCAGCGCGATCGTCATCAGCATCACCCACGTCAGGTGCGTCTCCACCCGGTTCATGGTGAAGAGCGCCCGGCGCGGCGCGGTGGATTGCGCTGAACGCAGGCGCGTTTTATAGGTGGCGTAGTAGACGGCGTAGAAGCAGGTCGCTGCCAGGATCGCCTGAAGCAGGATCTCGGGCGGGGCAACGCTCACGTCAAACCGGAAGACCAGAATGCTGGTCAGCGGGAATCCGAAAAAGAAGGTCAGAAGAAACAGTAACGAGAAGAAGACGTTAAAGTTAAAACGCACCCGGCGAAACTCGAACCAGGTGAGCGTGGCGATGAATAAAGTGCTCAGAAGCCAAACGATCAGTAAGCCGCTGAATTGCAACTGGCTCATGCTTTGTCTCCTGCAGCGATACGCAGCGCGCGGTGCCACGGCGTGAGGTAGTTCGGGCTAAAGAAGTCGATGGCACTTTTGTCCACCAGCGCCAGTTGTCTCTGCGCTTCCCGGACCACCTCTTCGTTAAGCACATCGGAAGTAAACAGCACCGGCAGATGCTGCTCCGCCATGTCCTGCCAGAACGGGTTTTCGCGATTGAGTACGCAGGGCACACCCGCCTGAATCAGCAGACACAGCGTGCCAATTCCTTGCTGACGGGCAAAGATGAAATAGCCCAGATCGCACCGACGCAGCAGCGCAAGATACTCATCAAATTCCAGCTTATCGTGGAGAATGTGCACATTCCCGGCGCTAAATAACGCGAGTGCCTGCTGGCGGACCTCATCAATATAGGCATCGTTATTGGCCGGATACCCCATCGGCACAATCACATTGACGGTGTCGCCAAACTGCTGATGTACCGCCCTGAGCGCGGTAAGATGTTCATTGCTGCGATCGCCTGAATTACCCACCAGAATCGTCAGTTTACCCTCGCGCGGCGTATCATTCGCCATGTTGTTCAGCGCCGGGTTCATTCGGGTCGGGAAATAGAGTAGCTCACCGCGTACGTCAGGGTGGCGTTTAGCAAAATAATTGAGATCGCCACGGGTCGCGAAAACGCATCCCACACGCCCCTGCGCCATGCGCCGCAACGGGTAGAAAAGACGGAATTTCCAGCCGCTGGAGACTTCGTAGAGATCGGCTCCCCAGATATGCCAGCTGCACTGCGAAGGTTTGATCCCCCCGCTCAGGAGCGCCAGCCACAGGCCGGTATTAAACTGCCCATGGAAAAAGAAACGTTGCTCACGATCCGCTTTGGCTTTGGCAACAACCGCCTTCGCCAGCGCAGCCTTGTCCGGCCAGAAAGAGAGAGTCAGCGCCGGACACGCCACGCTCAGGCCATTATCCTGACCGGCAACCATAAACTCACGAGCGTCGGGATCCCCCGATGCCAGTTCATCATTGAAGAACCGTAACACGGTCTGGTTATGGTGTGGGATATCCGATCCCAGTATGTGAATCAGTGCAGTCATGCGCGTTTACGCCAAAGTAAAAATACGCCGCAACAGGCAGCGAAATAAACGATATAGGTTGCCATATAGGCCTGAGCCGCCCCCAGCGCACCGTGTGCCGGGATCAACCAGTGTGAGAATGCGGTCAGTAATGCAAACTGGCTGATTTCCGCCAGGATATACAACCGTAGCGAGGCTTTCGCAATCACCAGATAACCAAAAACGTAAGCCCCCACTTTTAGAACATCGCCCACCAGTTGCCAGGCAAACAGATCGCGCATGGCGGTAAACTTCGCGGAGAAGAGCAGCCAGATGGCGACATCGCGCAATAGCCATACGGTTAAACTGGCTGCCGCAACGGCGGGAAGGACAAACCGCAGTGAGCGGGAAATTTCGCGCGTGATATCCTGCCTGGAGGTCAGGCGCGATAAGGTTGGCAGCAAATAGACGCTAAAGGAAGCCGTTATAAATTGGAGGTAGGCATCGGAAATACTGCTCACCCCTTGCCAAATCCCAACTTCGTCCCAGCTGTAATGCGCCGCCAGCAGGTTTCGCATCATCACGTAGGCGACAGGGAGCGTGACGGAGGTGATGAGCGCCATCAGGGTAAATTTTCCCAGCTTGCTTGCCAGCACCTTGTCCCATTGAGGTTTCAGGTAACTCAACGGAATGGTGCCCCGACGCATTAGCATGAACGCCGCCGGAACGACCACTAATGCCGGTACCAGCGCCAGCCCCAGCAACGCGCCTTCATAGCCGCCCAGCCGATAACAAAAATAGTAGGCAATCACGCCGATGACGCTGCCGAGGATTAACGCCAGTGCGTTCCCGGCCGCATCACGAAAGCCTTTCATCAGCGCCAATAACAGGTTAGCCCAGGCAATGCCCAGCTGAACCAGCGCGACCAGACGAACCAGCCCCTGATAATGGGTGTGACCAAATAACCCCTGGCTTATGGGTGCCGCTGCCAGCAGGAAAATAACCGCCATCAGGGTCGAAAAGCCGGTGACCATCGCCGAGGATGTACCGACAACACGGCGAAGCTGGGCCGCATCATCATGGTACTGCGCAACGTATTTCGTGACGCCGTTGAAAATCCCTGCGCCAGCCAGTACCCCAAGGACGGTCACAAGCTGACGGAAATTGCCTGCCAGCCCGACGCCTGAAGGGCCGAATGAGACGGCCAGCAGCTTGACGACCAGTAGCCCGGCGCCAATTTTGACAAGTGTGGACGCGGCGGTCCACACCGATGCTTTTGCCAGAGACATATCAGCCGAAATAACTCAGAAGGGTGTTAATCACCGTACGCTGGTTAACAGGCGCGAGGTTGTAGAACAGTGGCAAACGAAGCAAACGCTCACTTTCTTTCGTGGTGTAGCGATCTTCACCCGCGAATACCCCAAATGCCTCTCCTGCCGGGCTGGAATGCAGCGGGATATAGTGGAACACCGCCAGAATTTCGGCTTCTTTTAGCCAGGCAATCAACTTGCTGCGATCGTCGTTATCGCGCAGTTTGATATAGAACATATGGGCATTATGGACGCAATCAGCCGGAAGGGTCGGCAGCTCAATTCGCCCGGCTTGGGCCAGCGGTTGCAGCGCGTCGTAATAAGTTTGCCACAGGGACAAGCGCTGAAGATTAATGCGGTCCGCTGCCTCCAGCTGCGCCCACAGGTATGCCGCCTGCAGATCGGCCATCAAATAGCTTGAGCCAATATCGCGCCAGGTATATTTGTCTACCTGCCCCCGGAAGAACTGGCTGCGGTTGGTGCCTTTTTCACGGATCACTTCCGCGCGCTCGACCAGCGCACGGTCGTTAATCAGCGTCGCACCACCTTCGCCACCGGCGGTATAGTTTTTGGTTTCGTGGAAGCTAAAGCAGCCGATATGGCCGATCGTTCCCAGCGCTCGACCTTTATAGGTCGACATCACGCCCTGAGCGGCATCTTCAACCACGAACAGGTCATGTTTTTTGGCGATCGCCATGATGGTGTCCATCTCACACGCCACACCCGCGTAGTGAACCGGCACAATCGCGCGCGTTTTGTCCGTGATTGCCGCTTCAATCAGCGTCTCATCAATGTTCATGGTATCCGGGCGAATATCCACAAAGACGATTTTCGCACCACGCAGGACAAAGGCATTCGCCGTAGAAACGAAGGTATAGCTCGGCATGATCACTTCATCGCCCGGCTGGATATCCAGCAGCAACGCCGCCATTTCCAGCGATGCGGTACAGGACGGGGTCAGCAGGACTTTAGCGCTGTGAAACCGCTGCTCCATCCACTGCTGGCAGCGACGGGTAAAACCACCGTCACCACAGAGTTTGCCGCTGCCCATAGCAGACTGCATATAGTCGAGTTCAGTGCCCACGACGGGTGGTGCGTTAAATGGAATCATCTTGTCACCTGTATAACCAGTAAGCGGTGGCGTCGATGTTGGCACCACTCGCGATATAACGTTTAAGCGCGGCGGTGTTGCCCATCTGGGTTGCCACCCGCAGAGTCAAAAGCTGTTGCTGCTGCGCCCAGTGAAGCGCCGCCTGCATGAGTTTTTCGCCCATGCCGCGCCCGGCTAATAAACCAATACGCCCCTCGTTCGCGTTGAGCTTACGAAGCGAGACAAATCCCTCAATCTGGCCGTCTGCAGTGCGAAACACCAGGCACACATGGTCAAAGGTGCCTTTTACCGCGTTCTCTACCCACTGGGCGTAGAAACGCCCACTGTCGTCCGGTGCATACCACGGTGCGCGAAAACGGCTCCGGGCAAACGCCTGCGCCGCCATCTGACGCAGCGCGGGGATATCCTGCTCCGTTGCCACTTCCGCACCGGGCGAATCATGGCAGACGAGCGTAATGGACAGATCAACCTCGCCTTCAACCAGCTGAAAACCTTGTTGCTGGAGCGCATCGAGCAGGTCGGCACGGTCTGCGGGGATCCTGGCCTGTACCCGCGGCCAGGCGGTGAAGTCGGCGTCAGTCAGAACCGGCGCATCGTCGCGCAGGCGTACGATGGCTGATGGCAGACCAAAAAAGGCACTCTCCCACTCAAGGGACTCGAGAACCCCCTTCAGGTGGCTCAACGCCAGACACCTTTCGTATCAACCACATACTGTTGGCGTACGGCATCACCGGACGTCGCTTTAAATTCTTTATGATCCACCAGCAGCACCAGCACATCCGCCGTCGCCAGCGCCTCATCCAGCGCGGTCAACGTACAGTGGCCCGCCAGTTTTGCCGGCAGTTCATGAATATTGGGTTCAACCACCAGCGTTTCGCCGGTGTGCCAGCCAGCGATCATCTCTGCAATCTCCATCGCCGGGCTTTCGCGTAAGTCGTCAATATTCGGTTTGAATGCCAGACCAAAGCAGGCAATTTTCAGCTCACTGGCGCGTTTGCCGCTCTCAGCCAGACAGTCCGCTACGGTGGCTTTTACCTGACTGAGCACCCAGTGTGGCTTGCTGTCATTCACTTCACGCGCGGTGCGGATCAGGCGGGCCTGCGCCGGGTTTTGCGCCACAATAAACCACGGGTCGACAGCGATACAGTGACCGCCCACGCCCGGGCCAGGCTGGAGGATATTCACGCGCGGATGGCGATTCGCCAGGCTAATCAACTCCCAGACGTTTATCCCCTGATCGGCGCAAATCAGCGACAGTTCATTCGCGAAGGCGATATTCACGTCCCGGAAACTGTTTTCCGTGAGCTTGCACATTTCGGCGGTGCGGGAGTTGGTCACCACACATTCGCCTTCAAGGAAAATCTTGTAAAGCGCGCTGGCGCGTGCAGAACAGACTGGCGTCATGCCGCCGATCACGCGATCGTTTTTAATCAGCTCTACCATCACCTGACCTGGCAGCACACGCTCAGGACAGTAAGCAATATTGATATCAGCTTGCTCGCCCGCCTGCTGCGGGAAGCGTAAGTCAGGTCGGGCTTGCGCCAGCCACTGCGCCATCTGTTCGGTAGCACCGACGGGCGAAGTGGACTCCAGGATCACCAGAGCCCCTTTTTTCAGGACCGGTGCAATCGATTTTGCCGCCGCTTCGACGTAAGCCATGTCGGGCTCATGGTCGCCTTTAAAGGGGGTTGGCACCGCAATAAGATATGCATCCGCCTCGACCGGCGTCGTGCTGGCACGCAGGAATCCTCCATCAACCGCCTCTTTCACCACGCGGTCGAGATCGGGCTCCACGATATGAATTTCGCCACGGTTAATGGTTTCCACCGCACGCGCGTTGATATCCACGCCCACAACCTGTTTTTGACGGGAGGCAAACGCTGCCGCTGTGGGCAAGCCAATGTAGCCAAGACCAATGACAGAGATGGTAGTAAAACTCATAGCGATACCCGATTGTGTTTAAGTGCATGCAAAATACGGCCACAAGCCTGCCCATCACCATACGGGTTATGGGCCCGACTCATCGCCTGATACTCTTCGTCGTCGTGAAGCAGGCGCGTCACCTCTTCGACGATCAGCTGTGCATTGGTGCCGACCAGACGTACCGTGCCCGCTTTCACCGCTTCCGGGCGTTCGGTCGTTTCACGCATGACCAGCACAGGCTTGCCGAGAGACGGCGCCTCTTCCTGAATACCACCGGAATCGGTCAGGATCAGCCAGGCGTGGTTCATCAGCCAGACAAACGGCAAGTAGTCCTGCGGTTCAATCAGCAGGACGTTTTCTATATGCCCAAGGATACGATTGACCGGCTCGCTGACGTTAGGATTAAGGTGTACCGGGTAGACAATCTGCACATTTTGATTCTGCGCGGCGATTTCCGCCAGGGCATGGCAGATTTGCTCAAAGCCGCGTCCAAAGCTCTCGCGACGGTGGCCGGTGACCAGAATGGTTTTTTTGCCATTGTCCAGGAAGGGGTAGCGTGCGGCGAGTTCTTTCTGAAGATCGTTGTTTGACAGCACGCGGTCACGAACCCAAATCAGGGCATCAATCACCGTATTCCCGGTGACAAAGATTTTGTTGTCGGCAATATTTTCACGCAGCAGGTTCTGTCGTGAATTTTCGGTGGGCGCAAAATGGTACATCGCCAGATGGCCGGTGAGTGTGCGGTTGGCCTCTTCGGGCCACGGCGAATAAAGGTTGCCGGTACGCAGACCCGCCTCAACGTGGCCGACAGGAATTCGCTGGTAAAACGCAGCCAGGCTGGTTGCCACCGTGGTGGTGGTATCGCCATGCACCAGAACCACGTCAGGTTTGAAGGACTCCAGAATCGGCTTGAGCTCTTGCAGAATACGGCAGGTTATCTCCGTTAACCCCTGCCCCGGCTTCATAATATTGAGATCGTAATCCGGGACGATAGAAAAGAGAGTTAAGACCTGATCGAGCATCTCACGGTGTTGGGCAGTAACACACACCTTCGCTTCAATATCAGGATCACTGGCCAGCGCATGAACCAGAGGCGCCATCTTTATGGCCTCCGGCCTGGTGCCAAATACGGTAAGTACTTTCACATCGATTCTCTTCGATTAGACGATGAAGGCCGCAGCCTTCATCGTAGACGGCGTTTTAGTTAGTGCGACGACGCGTTAACGCCACGCCAGCGCCAGTCAGTGCACCCACAATCCCCCACATGATCATCAGGAATGCGCGGCGCGGACTATCGCGTTTTACAGGCTCTTCAGGCGTTCGCAAATAACGATAGGTCTGAAAAAGCGGATCCATTGTTGGACCGACATTCAGGGTGTTCAGCATCGCGCGGTTTTGATCGTAGTCGAGGTCAAAATCAGGGCCAACGGCCTGGAGGTTTTCCAGTCGAGCCTGCAGCATTGGGCGCCCGAGAAGGAACATTTCGGAATCCGGCAGTTCATCTGCCGGCACGTCCGTCTCAGTGCGGGAAATATTGTGCTGTTCGGCAATTTTCAGCGCCTGCTCAATATTGTGTACACGGCGGGCGAAGATGGCTTTAGCCACCTCTTCCTGACGTTTAACCTGCGCTTTCATCTGGATAGTACGGGCAGCCCAGGCACCTTTCAGCTCTTCATTCAGGTGGCTTGCCGCACGCTGGCTGGCGAAGGCAACATACTGCCGCAACAGGTTATTGGCATCCGGCGCGGTTTCGGCAATCAGCTTGACGCTGTCGTTGACGTTACGCAGCGCATCTCCCGGCATAAACTGAATGTTGTTAATCATGTCATCCAGCAGCGCGGCATCGGCTTTACTGTTGCCCACCATTCGTTGCTTGTAATAATCCGTCTGGCTCCAGAAATCACGGCGCGTATCCCATGAAGCCAGCTGCATCACAAACTCTTTATAGGCCTCATCCATGACGGAAGTCTGGTCTGGCGTGGCCAGACTGGCTTTGATATCCAGATTACGCAGGAACTGCTGCTGGGAATAGAACCCCCCGAGCATGTTAACCGTTGGTTTATCTGTGATTGCCGTAGCGCTCCACTCTTGTTTTGCAAAGAAAGTGTATGCGAGCGCGAGGAGCGCGAATCCTAATGCGATGCCTATTATCCAAAGCTTGCCTGCCCATAGAACGCGAAACAAGCCACGGATATCCAGCTCATTCTCGGTCATCTCTGATTTTGCTCCCGCCAACGGTTGAGTCATCACAGTCCCATTTTATTTAGTTAAAGTTGGATTGTTGTCACTATCTCGACGCATCCTGCGTTTTATACGCTTAATGAAACGCGCTACTTTCCAGGCGCGTTTAATACAATAGCCGTAAAGGGAAAATGCTAGCAAGAACAGTACCAACATTACCCATTCGGGAATAAAGTGGGCATATTCCGCTGCAACTCCAATTGCGGCCAGAATAGCAGCCGCCAGCGTAATCAGAACAAAGGCCTGTCGGGAAGTGAAACCCGCTCGCATAATGAGATGATGGATATGCTGGCGGTCGGCCGAAAAAGGACTCATCCCTTTGCGCAGTCGACGATACATAATCGCCACCATATCCATAAGTGGAATAGCAATAACCCACAGTGCAGTCACCGGGCTAATGGGGTGTGTTTTACCTTGGGTGGTTTCGAGCAAGATCCAAATGATGGTAAAGCCTATAAACGTGCTACCCGCATCGCCCATAAAGACTTTATAGCGACGACCCAAAACGCCTAGATTCAAAAGGATGTATGGAAGAATGGCGGCGATCATGGCAAAACACCACATCGCGAGGCTGTATTGACCATCAAACCATAAAATGATCCCAATAGCTGCAAACGAAACACACGATAAGCCACCTAGCAGACCATCAATTCCATCTACCATATTAAACGCGTTTATCGCGACCCATACGGCAAAGAGGGTCAGGAAGTAACCAAATGGCCCAAGAACCATCTCCCACGAACCAAAAATGTACCCCAGGCTACTTAGATGAAGTTTTGCCACGGCCATCATAGCAATGCCGACTGCAGCCTGAACGAAAGCGCGAATTTTTACGCTTATATCATAGCGATCATCAAGTGCCCCAACGAAAACCAGTACCGTGGCGCAGATCAGATACAGTCTGGCATGGGGAATGTAGTAGTCGGCGATAGCGAAAGTAAAACAGATGCCTGCAAAGACGGAGATGCCACCCACCAGTGGGATCATACCCTGATGGCGCTTACGGAAGTTGGGTTTATCCACTAAGCCCAGATATTTTGCTACCTTGCGTGCAAGAAACAAAAAGCAAGTGGTAAACAAAAAAATACTGGTTAGTTCAGTAAACGTATCGAGTAGGTTCACAATGGATGTTCTCAACAAATGTCAGGCAACGAAGTATAACCATGTTGGCGCCAAGCCAGAAGGCATAAAGCATACCTCTTACAACCCCATTTGTTTATTATTCAGGCTATTAATATTTTTAACTGTGCGAATTATCTTATTGTCGCACTGACTGGTCTGAAATGGGAGTCTGCATTAATAGCGTATAAGCCATAAAAGAAAAACGCCACGTAAAAACGTGGCGCTTGCTGGCTTTATTTGCGTTACGAGCGTTTCATCATATCGAAGAAATCGTCGTTAGTTTTGGTCATCGCCAGTTTGTTAATGAGGAACTCCATTGCGTCGATTTCACCCATTGGATGGATGATTTTGCGCAGGATCCACATTTTCTGCAGCTCTTCCTGGGTGGTGAGCAGCTCTTCTTTACGGGTACCGGAACGGTTGTAGTCGATAGCCGGGAAGACGCGTTTCTCAGCAATTTTACGAGAGAGGTGCAGTTCCATGTTACCTGTACCTTTAAACTCTTCGTAAATAACTTCGTCCATTTTGGAACCCGTATCGATCAGCGCCGTAGCGATGATGGTCAGGCTGCCGCCCTCTTCCACGTTACGTGCCGCACCGAAGAAGCGTTTTGGACGATGCAGGGCGTTAGCGTCCACCCCCCCCGTCAGCACTTTACCGGAAGCCGGAACGACGGTGTTGTAGGCACGCGCCAGACGGGTGATGGAGTCGAGCAGGATGATCACGTCTTTCTTGTGTTCAACCAGGCGTTTCGCCTTCTCGATAACCATTTCCGCAACCTGAACGTGACGAGATGCGGGTTCGTCAAAGGTAGAAGCAACCACTTCACCTTTAACCAGACGCTGCATCTCGGTCACTTCTTCCGGACGTTCGTCAATCAGCAGTACCATCAGTACGCAGTCTGGGTGGTTATAAGCGATGCTCTGCGCGATATTCTGCAGCAGCATGGTTTTACCCGCTTTTGGCGGTGCGACGATCAGACCACGCTGGCCACGACCGATTGGCGATGCCAGATCCAGGACGCGAGCGGTTAAATCTTCAGTTGAGCCGTTACCACGCTCCATGCGCAGGCGAGAGTTCGCGTGCAGCGGCGTTAAGTTCTCAAACAGGATCTTATTACGGGAGTTTTCCGGTTTGTCGAAGTTAACTTCATTCACTTTCAACAGCGCAAAGTAGCGTTCACCCTCTTTTGGAGGACGAATCTTACCTGAAATGGTGTCACCAGTGCGGAGGTTGAAACGGCGGATTTGGCTAGGGGATACGTAGATGTCGTCAGGGCCGGCGAGGTAGGAGCTGTCTGCAGAGCGGAGGAAACCAAATCCGTCTTGCAATATCTCCAGCACACCGTCGCCAAAGATATCTTCGCCACTCTTAGCGTGCTGCTTCAGGATGGCGAAAATGATGTCCTGCTTGCGCATACGAGCCTGGTTTTCCAGCCCCATATTTTCGCCGAGAGTGATCAGCTCAGAAACCGGCGTATTCTTTAATTCGGTAAGATTCATAATGGTGTGGGTTCTTAAACTCGGGGTGATACTCGAACTTAATGTTGTGAATGGTATGGCAGGGTCATCCATGCCTGTTTAGCGGCCATCAACTCATGTCTGTTCGCTGTCTGGTCACAGGGAAAAAACGCAGAACTGAAACGACAAGACGGATTGAGTGACAAGCCCGGAATTTAGCAACTTCACGCACTGTTTGTGTCAACAACGGGAAGTATCGGGTAAAACAAGATTCAAACAACAAGATATGTTTAAAACGAAGTCATAGCTAACTTAGCACGACTTCAGCCGGGCGTCCAGAGTTCCACATAATTTAGGCGCTCTGGACGCGCAGCAAAGAAACCTTACGCCAGGTTAGCGTCGAGGAACTCTTTCAGTTGACCTTTGGACAGTGCGCCCACTTTGGTCGCTGCCACTTCGCCGTTTTTGAACAGCAGCAGGGTCGGAATGCCACGGATACCGTATTTTGGTGCGGTGCCCGGGTTCTGGTCGATGTTCAGCTTGGCAACAGTCAGTTTGCCCTGATATTCGTCAGCGATCTCATCCAGAATCGGGGCGATCATTTTGCAAGGACCACACCATTCAGCCCAGAAATCGACGAGTGTCAGCCCGTCAGCCTTAAGTACGTCCGTGTCAAAACTGTCGTCAGTCAGGTGAATAATTTTATCGCTCATATATAACTCCACAGGAATAAGCCTGGTGCGTTGGTTTCGCCCTCATCAACGACGTGTTGATGTCGCATTAACCAACTAAAGGTTGACTTTATTTCACCGGATACGCTTTCGTAAAGCAATAGTAAGCTGATATTCTACCACACTATGAGCAAAACACATTTAACAGAACAGAAGTTTTCCGACTTCGCCCTGCACCCAAAAGTGATCGAAGCCCTTGAAAATAAAGGGTTTCATAACTGCACGCCCATTCAGGCTCTCGCCCTGCCGCTGACGCTGGCGGGACGTGACGTAGCAGGGCAGGCGCAAACCGGTACTGGCAAAACGATGGCGTTTTTAACGTCAACGTTTCATTATTTACTTTCTCATCCAGCGATTGCAGACCGCAAAGTTAACCAGCCGCGCGCGCTAATTATGGCCCCGACGCGAGAACTGGCGGTACAGATCCACGCAGACGCTGAACCCCTGATGCAGGCTACGGGCCTGAAAATCGGCCTGGCTTATGGCGGCGATGGTTACGATAAGCAGCTGAAAGTGCTGGAAAGCGGTGTGGATATCCTGATCGGTACCACCGGCCGTCTTATCGACTACGCAAAACAGAACCACATTAACCTTGGTGCCATCCAGGTTGTGGTGCTGGATGAAGCTGATCGTATGTACGATCTGGGCTTCATTAAAGATATCCGCTGGCTGTTCCGCCGCATGCCACCCGCGAATCAGCGCCTCAACATGCTGTTCTCTGCGACCCTGTCGTATCGCGTACGCGAACTGGCATTCGAGCAGATGAACAACGCCGAATATGTGGAAGTGGAACCCGAGCAGAAAACCGGCCACCGTATCAAAGAAGAACTCTTCTATCCTTCCAATGAAGAGAAAATGCGTCTGCTGCAAACGCTGATCGAAGAAGAATGGCCAGACCGCGCCATTATCTTCGCGAACACCAAGCACCGCTGTGAAGATATCTGGGGCCATCTGGCTGCAGACGGTCACCGTGTTGGCCTGCTGACGGGCGATGTTGCGCAGAAAAAACGCCTGCGTATTCTTGAAGAATTCACCCGTGGCGATCTCGATATTCTGGTCGCCACCGACGTCGCAGCGCGCGGCCTGCACATTCCAGCCGTTACGCACGTCTTTAACTATGACCTGCCGGATGACTGTGAAGACTATGTACACCGTATCGGTCGTACCGGTCGTGCGGGTGCAAGCGGCCACTCTATCAGCCTCGCGTGTGAAGAGTATGCGCTGAACCTGCCGGCGATTGAGACGTACATCGGCCATTCTATTCCGGTGAGTAAGTACAACCCGGATGCGCTATTAAGCGAACTGCCGCCGGCCAAGCGCCTTACCCGCGCCCGCTCCGGCAATGGCCCGCGTCGATCTGGCGCGCCGCGTAATCGTCGTCGCTCAGGTTAAAAAATTATGCTCAGCTCCACCTCGCTTTATGCGGCAATTGATCTCGGTTCGAATAGTTTTCATATGCTGGTTGTGCGCGAGGTGGCGGGAAGCATACAAACGCTGACGCGCATTAAGCGCAAGGTCCGCCTCGCGGCGGGCCTGAGCAGCGATAATCACCTCTCTCCTGAAGCCATGGAACGTGGCTGGCAGTGCCTGCGACTCTTTGCAGAGCGTCTGCAGGATATCCCGCATTCCCAAATCACCGTCGTCGCCACTGCAACACTCCGCCTGGCAGTTAACGCCGTGGATTTTATTGCCAAAGCGCAGGAAATTCTCGGTTGTCCGGTGCAGGTTATCAGCGGTGAAGAAGAAGCGCGCCTGATTTATCAGGGCGTTGCGCACACCACGGGAGGCGACGATCGTCGTCTGGTTGTGGATATCGGGGGCGCCAGTACCGAACTCGTGACCGGCACCGGTGCGCAGGCAACGTCGCTATTCAGCCTGTCGATGGGTTGCGTAACCTGGCTTGAGCGCTACTTTACTGACCGCAATCTGGGTCAGGAGAACTTCGACGAGGCGGAAACTGCCGCACGCGAGGTATTACGCCCGGTGATGGACGAATTGCGCTACCACGGCTGGAAAGTCTGTGTGGGGGCCTCCGGTACCGTGCAGGCATTGCAGGAAATTATGATGGCGCAAGGCATGGATGAGCGGATCACGCTTGCCAAGCTTCAGCAGCTTAAACAGCGGGCCATTCAGTGCGGGCGTCTGGAAGAGCTGGAAATTGAAGGCCTGACGCTTGAACGCGCGCTGGTATTCCCGAGCGGGCTCGCGATCCTGATCGCCATCTTCACCGAACTGAACATCAAATGTATGACGCTGGCGGGTGGCGCGCTGCGTGAAGGTCTGGTCTACGGGATGTTGCACCTGTCGGTCGATCAGGACATTCGCAGCCGTACCTTGCGAAACGTGCAGCGTCGTTTCCTGGTTGATATCGATCAGGCAGGCCGCGTGGCACAGCTGGCGTCACGCTTCGCCGATCATGTGGCTAACGCCTGGGATCTGGACCCTTTGAGTCGCGATCTGCTGCTAAGTGCCTGTGCACTGCATGAAATCGGGCTGAGCATTGATTTTAAACAGGCCCCGGCTCATGCCGCTTATCTGGTGCGTAACCTCGATTTACCTGGCTATACCCCTGCGCAGAAAAAGTTGCTGGCAACGCTGCTGCTGAACCAGACCAACGCCGTTGACCTCTCCTCTTTGCATCAACAAAACGCCGTACCGCCGCGCGTGGCCGAGCATATGTGCCGCCTGCTGCGTCTGGCTATTCTGTTTGCCAGCCGCCGCCGCGATGATTTGCTGCCGGCACTCAATCTGGTGGCGGATGACGAAAAACTTTCGCTGACGTTGCCGGAAAACTGGCTGGATAATCATCCGCTTGGGGCGGAGATGGTTGAGCAGGAGTGTCAGTGGCAGAGCTATGTACACTGGGTGCTTGAGGTGAAATAATGGGTCGGACATGCCCGGTAGCGCTACGCTTGCCGGGCGTGTAACAACCTATCCCTTCTCTTTGGCTTTCGCCAGCATGGCGCGGATGTTAGCGACGTTCGCCTGCCCCTTATGCATCCGCTCTTCAGCCGTAATCACTTTACGCTCCTGCTCCCAGATGAGGTCGTCCTGCGGAAGTTCCAGCAGGAAACGGCTCGGCTCCGGGCGCACCAGTTCACCATATTGTCTACGCTCTTTGCACAACGTGAAGGTCAGCTCTTTCTGAGCGCGCGTGATGCCTACATAGGCCAGACGGCGCTCCTCATCGACGTTATCTTCATCAATGCTGCTCTGGTGCGGCAGTAACCCCTCTTCCATGCCAACCAGATAGACATACGGGAATTCCAGACCTTTTGACGCATGCAGCGTCATCAGCTGAACCTGATCGGCCTCTTCTTCGCTCTCGCCGCGCTCCATCATATCGCGCAGGGTAAAGCGGGTAACCACCTGCGTCAGGGTCATCGGTTCATCAATCTCCGAACCTTCCAGCATTTCAGTCATCCAGCTGAACAGCTGGTTAACGTTTTTCATGCGCATCTCGGCCGCTTTCGGACTGGCGGAGGTTTCATACAACCAGGACTCGTAGTCGATACCGTGGATAAGGTCGCGCACGGCGGCGATAGGTTCGCGCTCTGCCAGCCGCTGCACTTCACCAAGCCAGTGTGTAAAGCGGGTTAATGAATCGTAGCCGCGTCCGGTGAGCGTCTGACTCAGCCCCATATCGAAGCTGGCGGTAAACAGACTCTTATTACGCGTCATCGCCCACTCGCCAAGCTTTTGTAGCGTCGCCGGGCCAATTTCTCGTTTCGGGGTATTCACGATACGCAGAAACGCGCTGTCATCATCCGGGTTAGTGAGCACACGCAGGTAGGCCAGAAGATCTTTGATTTCGGGCCGCGAGAAGAAGGAGGTTCCGCCTGAAATTTTGTACGGGATGCGGTTTTGCATCAGCATCTTTTCAAAGACGCGTGACTGGTGGTTGCCGCGATAGAGGATCGCGTAATCTTTGTATTCGGTTTTATTGACGAAGTGGTGGGCGATGAGTTCGCCTGTGACCCGCTCCGCTTCGTGCTCTTCATTGTTGGCGCTGAGCACTTTTAGCTCTGTACCGTAACCCAGTTCGGAGAACAGGCGTTTTTCGAACACGTGCGGGTTGTTGGCGATCAGGATATTCGCGGCTTTAAGGATACGCCCGGAGGAACGGTAGTTCTGCTCCAGTTTGATCACCTGCAGCGCCGGGAAATCTTTACTCAGCAGGACCAGGTTTTGCGGACGCGCACCGCGCCAGGAGTAAATGGACTGATCGTCATCTCCGACCACCGTGAAACGCGCGCGCTGTCCCACCAGCAGTTTCACCAGTTCATACTGGCTGGTATTGGTGTCCTGATACTCATCCACCAGCAGGTAGCGGATTTTATTCTGCCAGCGCTCACGCACCTCTTCATTACGCTGCAGCAGTAGCGTGGGAAGCAGGATCAGGTCGTCGAAATCCAGTACGTTACAGGCTTTCATATGCGCATCGTACAGACCGTAGCAGTGGGCGAAGATCCGATCCCGCTCGCCTTTGGCGATCGCCGCGGCCTGGGCCGGGGTCATCAGATCGTTTTTCCAGTTGGAGATCGTCGAGATCAGCTGTTGCAGCAGAACCTTATCATCTTCGATCAGCCCCTCGGTGAGCTCCTTGAGCAGGGCCACCTGGTCGGTATCGTCAAACAGTGAGAAGTTGGATTTCATCCCCAGCGCGGCGTATTCACGTTTGATGATATCCAGCCCCAGCGTATGGAAGGTGGAAATCATCAGACCGCGCGCCTCTTTACGCCCCAGCGTCTGGCCGACACGCTCTTTCATCTCGCGCGCTGCTTTGTTGGTGAACGTCACCGCCGCGATGTGGCGAGCCTGATACCCGCAGCCGCGGATCAGGTGGGCAATCTTATTGGTAATGACGCGCGTTTTGCCGGATCCCGCGCCCGCCAGCACCAGACAGGGTCCAGTGACAAATTCGACGGCTTGTTGTTGTCCGGGGTTTAAACGCATAAATGATCACTCAATGAAAGTCAGGAGGGGAGAATAACAGCGTGGTAGTATAGCGAGCCTAATCCATACCACTCAAGGCACGATCATGGCAAAAACCGCGGCAGCACTGCATATCCTTGTAAAAGAAGAAAAACTGGCTCTGGATCTTCTCGAGCAGATCAAAAACGGCGCCGACTTCGGCAAACTGGCGAAGAAACACTCTATTTGTCCGTCAGGTAAACGCGGCGGTGATTTAGGTGAATTCCGTCAGGGTCAAATGGTTCCGGCGTTCGATAAAGTGGTCTTTTCCTGCCCGGTGCTGGAACCCACAGGCCCACTGCACACGCAGTTTGGCTACCATGTTATTAAGGTTCTGTACCGCAAATAACAGCAAGGCCTTCTCTCAGAGAAGGCCTTGTACGTTTAGTCAGGTCAGGGCATCAGCCCGCCCGGGTATTAACCTGCTACCGCGATACGTTTCATATCGGTCATGTAGCCACGCAGTTTCTGGCCCACTTTCTCGATTTCATGGCCGCGAATGGCTTCGTTTACATCACGCAGCTGCGCGTTATCCACTGCACCTTCCGCAATCGCTTTGCCCAGGTCGCCCGGCTGCAGAGTCGTCATGAACTCTTTCAGCAGCGGTACGCAAGCGTAAGAGAACAGGTAGTTACCGTACTCGGCGGTATCAGAGATAACCACGTTCATTTCGTACAGACGCTTACGGGCGATGGTGTTCGCAATCAGCGGCAGCTCGTGCAGTGATTCATAGTAGGCAGACTCTTCGATGATGCCGGAATCCACCATGGTTTCGAACGCCAGCTCAACGCCAGCTTTCACCATCGCAATCATCAGAACGCCTTTATCGAAGTACTCCTGCTCGCCGATTTTACCTTCAAACTGTGGGGCGGTTTCAAAAGCGGTTTTACCGGTCTCTTCACGCCAGGTCAGCAGTTTCTTATCGTCGTTAGCCCAGTCCGCCATCATGCCGGAAGAGAACTCGCCGGAGATAATGTCGTCCATATGTTTCTGGAACAGCGGTGCCATGATCGTTTTCAGCTGTTCAGACAGCGCGTAAGCACGCAGTTTCGCCGGGTTGGACAGACGGTCCATCATCAGCGTGATACCGCCCTGCTTCAGCGCTTCGGTGATCGTTTCCCAGCCGAACTGAATCAGTTTTTCTGCGTATGCCGGGTCTGTCCCCTCTTCCACCAGCTTGTCGAAGCACAGCAGAGAGCCCGCCTGCAGCATACCGCACAGGATGGTTTGCTCACCCATCAGGTCAGATTTTACTTCCGCGACGAAAGACGATTCCAGAACGCCCGCACGGTGGCCACCCGTTGCTGCAGCCCATGCTTTGGCGATCGCCATACCTTCACCTTTCGGATCGTTTTCCGGGTGAACGGCGATAAGCGTTGGCACGCCGAAGCCACGTTTGTACTCTTCACGTACTTCTGTACCCGGGCACTTCGGTGCCACCATCACAACGGTGATGTCTTTACGGATCTGCTCGCCCACTTCAACGATGTTAAAGCCGTGGGAGTAACCCAACGCCGCACCGTCTTTCATCAGCGGCTGCACGGAACGCACAACGTCAGAGTGCTGTTTGTCTGGCGTCAGGTTAACCACCAGGTCTGCCTGGGGGATCAGTTCTTCGTAGGTACCGACTTTAAAACCATTTTCGGTCGCTTTGCGCCAGGACGCACGCTTCTCAGCAATCGCTTCTTTACGCAGGGCGTAGGAGATATCCAGACCGGAGTCACGCATGTTCAGGCCCTGGTTCAGACCCTGGGCGCCGCAGCCGACGATGACCACTTTTTTACCCTGAAGGTAGCTCGCGCCATCGGCAAATTCGTCGCGCGCCATAAAGCGGCATTTGCCCAGCTGCGCCAGCTGCTGGCGCAAATTCAGTGTATTAAAGTAGTTAGCCATAATGGACTCCGTGATGTTGTGTTGTTGTGCTTATTGTTCGGTTCGCTTTTGCGAGAATGAACTTACTATATGACAGGAAATTTATTGCGGAAATTGATATATTCACAACGTCACGTTGCAATATTTGCAATGTAAAAAGGGGGAGTGAAATCAGTGGATTTACGCGATCTGAAAATGTTCCTGCATCTGGCGGAAAGCCGTCACTTTGGGCGCAGCGCCCGGGCGATGCACGTCAGTCCCTCCACGCTTTCGCGCCAGATCCAGCGCCTTGAGGAAGACCTCGGTCAGCCCCTGTTTGTACGCGACAACCGCACCGTCACCCTGACGGAGGCCGGTGAGGAGTTACGGGTATTTGCCCAACAAACGCTGCTGCAGTATCAACAGCTGCGACACACCATTGACCAGAAAGGGCCATCGCTGTCCGGCGAGCTGCATATTTTCTGCTCCGTGACCGCGGCCTATAGCCATCTGCCGCCGATTCTTGACCGCTTTCGCGCAGAACAACCGTCGGTGGAAATTAAACTCACCACCGGTGATGCCGCCGACGCAATGGAAAAAGTGGTGACAGGCGAGGCGGATCTCGCCATTGCCGGGAAACCCGAAACCCTGCCAGGCGCTGTCGCGTTCTCAATGCTGGAAAACCTGGCGGTCGTGTTGATTGCCCCCGCGTTACCCTGCCCGGTGCGTAATCAGGTGTCGGTGGAAAAACCGGACTGGTCCACGGTGCCTTTTATCATGGCCGATCAGGGGCCGGTGCGCCGTCGTATTGAGCTCTGGTTTCGTCGCCAGAAGATCAGTAACCCGTCGATTTACGCGACGGTTGGCGGGCATGAGGCGATGGTGTCAATGGTGGCGCTGGGCTGCGGCGTGGCACTGCTGCCGGAGGTGGTCCTGGAGAACAGCCCGGAACCGGTGCGTAATCGCGTGATGATTCTGGAGCGCAGCGACGAAAAAACGCCGTTTGAGCTTGGCGTGTGCGCACAAAAAAAGCGGCTGCAGGAGCCGCTTATTGATGCCTTCTGGCAGATACTGCCTAACCACTAGCCCGCCAGGAAGAACCTGAACGCCGGGTTATGGGTTTCATCGTGACACTCATAGCCCAGCTCGTTCAGCCGCGTTTCGAAATCAGGCTCGTGCTCGCCCAGTTCGAAGGCGGCCAGCACGCGCCCATAATCGGTACCATGGCTGCGGTAGTGGAACAGAGAGATGTTCCAGTGCGTGCCCAGCGTATGCAGGAACTTGAGCAACGCGCCCGGTGACTCCGGGAACTCGAAGCTGTAGAGACGTTCCTGCAGCGGCTTCGACGGACGCCCACCCACCATGTAACGCACGTGCAGCTTCGCCATCTCATCGTCGGAGAGATCCACGACGCTGTAGCCACCTTCGTGGAGCAGGTGGAGGATCTCTTTACGCTCTTCCAGACCACGGCTTAACCGTACGCCGACAAAAATGCAGGCATCTCGGGCGTCGGCAAAACGGTAGTTAAACTCCGTGACTGAACGGCCGCCCAGCAGCTGACAAAACTTCAGGAAGCTGCCCTTCTCTTCCGGAATGGTAACCGCCAGCAGCGCTTCGCGTTGCTCACCCAGCTCGCAGCGTTCGGAAACATAGCGCAGACCGTGGAAGTTCACGTTGGCACCAGAAAGGACATGCGCCAGACGCTCGCCGCGGATGTTGTGCTGCGCGATGTATTTCTTCATCCCCGCCAGCGCCAGCGCGCCGGAAGGTTCCGCTACCGCACGCACATCTTCGAACAGATCTTTCATTGCGGCGCAAATGGCGTCGCTGTCGACGGTGATAATATCGTCGAGATACTCCTGGCAAAGACGGAAGGTTTCATCGCCAATGCGTTTAACCGCCACGCCTTCAGCAAACAGCCCGACGCGTGGTAAGTCCACCGGATGACCGGCATCCAGCGCCGCTTTCAGACAGGCCGAGTCTTCCGCTTCAACGGCAATCACTTTGATTTGCGGCATCAGCTGTTTGATCAGCACCGCTACGCCCGCCGCGAGGCCGCCACCGCCAACCGGCACGAAGACGCGGTCGAGATGCGCATCCTGCTGCAGCAGCTCAAGCGCCAGCGTCCCCTGCCCGGCAATGACCATCGGATGATCGAACGGCGGCACCCAGGTAAACCCCTGTTGCTGCGCCAGCTCTATCGCTTTGGCTTTGGCTTCGTCAAAGTTTGCGCCGTGGAGCAACACTTCACCGCCGAAACCGCGTACGGCATCCACTTTGATATCGGCAGTAGCAACCGGCATAACAATCAGCGCTTTCAGCCCCAGGCGCGCAGAGGAGAACGCGACGCCTTGCGCGTGGTTGCCCGCAGAGGCGGTAATCACCCCCCGCGCTTTTTGCTCATCGGTCAACCCGGCCATCATCGCGTAGGCGCCCCGCAGCTTGAAGCTGTGTACCGGCTGGCGGTCTTCGCGTTTCACCAGAATCACGTTGTCGAGGCGCGAGGAGAGTTTCTCCATCTTCTGCAGCGGCGTGACCTGTACGGCTTCATAGACCGGTGCACGTAGCACCGCCCTGAGGTATTCCGCCCCCTCAGGGGCGGCGGATAACGGTTGCGACTCGGCCATCATTAGCCCCCAAGTTTCGATTTGTCGCGCACCGCGCCTTTATCTGCACTGGTGGCAAGGCTCGCATAGGCACGCAGGGCGAAGGAGACGTCGCGCTGGCGATCTTTTGGCGTCCAGGCTTTGTCACCGCGAGCCTCCTGGGCTTCACGACGCGCCGCAATATCCTGGTCGCTCAGTTTCAACTGAATACCGCGATTCGGGATATCAATTTCGATCAGATCGCCATCCTCAATAATCGCGATGTTGCCGCCGCTTGCCGCTTCCGGTGACACGTGGCCAATGGAGAGACCAGACGTACCGCCAGAGAAACGTCCGTCGGTGATCAGCGCACAGGCTTTACCGAGGCCCATGGATTTCAGGAAGGTGGTGGGATAGAGCATCTCCTGCATACCCGGCCCGCCTTTCGGCCCTTCGTAGCGAATGACAACCACGTCGCCTTCCACCACTTTACCACCGAGAATAGCCTCTACCGCGTCGTCCTGGCTTTCGTACACTTTTGCCGGGCCGGTGAATTTGAGAATGCTGTCATCCACGCCTGCGGTTTTTACAATACAGCCGTTTTCTGCAAAGTTACCGTAGAGCACGGCCAGACCGCCGTCCTTACTGTAGGCATGTTCCAGTGAGCGAATGCAGCCTTCTGCGCGATCGTCATCCAGCGTGTCCCAGCGGCAATCCTGTGAGAAGGCCTGGGTGGTACGAATACCTGCCGGGCCGGCGCGGAACATCTTTTTCACCGCATCGTCTTTCGTGAGCATGACGTCGTATTTGTCCAGCGACTCCGGCAGCGTCAGGCCGAGCACGTTTTTGACGTTGCGGTTCAGCAGCCCGGCGCGATCCAGTTCACCGAGAATACCCAGTACGCCACCCGCACGGTGGACATCTTCCATGTGGTATTTCTGGGTACTCGGCGCAACTTTACAGAGCTGCGGTACTTTGCGGGACAGCTTGTCGATATCGCTCATGGTGAAGTCGATTTCAGCTTCCTGCGCGGCGGCCAGCAGGTGGAGAACGGTGTTGGTGGAACCGCCCATGGCGATATCCAGCGTCATGGCATTTTCAAACGCGGCTTTGCTGGCGATATTACGCGGCAGCGCGCTTTCATCATCTTGCTCGTAGTAGCGTTTGGTCAGCTCAACGATGCGTTTACCGGCATTGAGGAACAGCTGTTTACGGTCGGCGTGGGTTGCCAGCAGCGAGCCGTTGCCCGGCTGAGACAGACCCAGCGCTTCGGTCAGACAGTTCATGGAGTTCGCGGTGAACATACCTGAGCAGGAGCCACAGGTTGGGCACGCAGAACGTTCAACCTGATCGCTTTGCTCATCAGAAACTTTTGGATCCGCGCCCTGAATCATCGCATCGACCAGGTCGAGCTTGATGATTTTATCGGAAAGCTTGGTTTTACCCGCTTCCATTGGACCGCCGGAGACGAAGATCACCGGAATGTTCAGACGCAGGGAAGCCATCAGCATCCCCGGGGTAATTTTGTCGCAGTTGGAGATACAAACCATGGCATCCGCGCAGTGGGCGTTCACCATATACTCCACCGAGTCGGCGATCAGCTCACGCGACGGCAGTGAATAGAGCATACCCCCGTGACCCATCGCGATACCGTCATCCACCGCAATGGTGTTGAACTCTTTCGCCACACCGCCGGAGGCTTCGATTTGCTCGGCAACGAGTTTGCCGAGATCGCGCAAGTGCACGTGGCCCGGCACAAATTGGGTGAAGGAGTTCACCACGGCGATAATAGGCTTACCGAAATCGGCGTCGGTCATCCCGGTGGCGCGCCACAGTGCGCGGGCACCCGCCATGTTACGGCCATGAGTGGTGGTGGCGGAACGATACTTAGGCATGCTTTATTTACTCCCGTCTGACTATTGAATGGGACGGTGCGTGCCGTCCCATATTTATGCTTATTGATTAACCTGATCCAGCCAGCCGTATTTATCTTCCGTTTCACCGGTGAAGAGGCCAAAGAAGGCTTGCTGAATACGTTTGGTGACCGGACCACAGCGGCCAGCACCAACCTGAATACCGTCTACGCTACGAACCGGCGTAATTTCCGCCGCGGTACCGGACATGAACACTTCATCGGCCAGGTACAGGGATTCGCGGGACAGGACCTGCTCACGGACTTCGATACCCAAATCTTTTGCCAGCTTGATGATGGCGTCACGGGTAATGCCCGGCAGAGCGGAAGAGGTAAATGGCGGCGTAAACAGAATGCCGTCTTTCACTTCGAACAGGTTTTCACCTGCACCTTCAGAGATATAGCCATTCACGTCCAGCGCGATACCTTCCTGATAACCGTGACGGCGCGCTTCGCTACCGACCAGCAGTGAGGAGAGGTAGTTACCGCCCGCTTTTGCCGCCGTCGGGATCGTGTTTGGTGCCACGCGGTTCCAGGAAGAAACCATTGCGTCGATCCCCTGCTCCAGGGCTTCAGCCCCCAGATAAGCACCCCACGGGAACGCAGCAATGATCACATCGGTGGTATAACCGGCTGGCGGGTTCACGCCCATGCCCACATCACCTACAAACACCAGCGGACGAATATAGGCACTGGTGAGGTTGTTCTTACGAATCACGTCGCGGCAGGCTTCCATCAGCTCATCCACGCTCTGACAAACCGGGAAACGATAAATTTTGGCTGAGTCATGCAGACGCTGCATGTGTTCGCGATGACGGAACACCACTGGCCCTTTGTGTGAGTCGTAGCAACGGATGCCTTCGAAGACAGAGGTACCGTAATGCAGCGCGTGGGACATAACGTGGACTTTCGCGTCCTCCCAGCGAACCATCTCACCATTGAACCAAATGTAATCAGCTTTTTTTGTCGTCATTTTCTCTTCCTGTCGCGCTTAAGCACGGATCTGTTGTGATGTGGTTGTGCTCTGGCAGATGGCAACATGTGCAACGTCTACCAGTTTTGTTAACTGACTAAACAGTAAGTCGACCGACCGCGGGCTGGCAACGGTTAATTCGATACTGATATTTTGAGCATCAGTGGCCGTCTCCATATTCATAGAGCAAATCTGAAAGCCACGGTGACGCACCACACGCAAAACGCGTTCTAATGTCTCTGGATTGAAGCGAGCCTGCACGGCGACCTGATGTTGCATCATGATAATTTCTCCAGCATTTGTGAGTTACTGGCACCTGGCGGTACCAACGGCCAGACATTCTCAAGCTCGTCGATTGAGACATGAAGCAGGTACGGCCCTTCGCTTGACAGCATGGTGTCGAGTGCCGCTTCAACCTGGTCTTTACGGGTGATGTGCTGGCCAGGGATACCAAAGGCGCTGGCCAGAATGAGGAAATCGGGGTTATCCGTCAGGGTAGTCTCACTGTAGCGTTCCTGGAAAAACAGCTGTTGCCACTGACGAACCATTCCTAAACGCTGGTTATCGAGCAAGACGATTTTCAACGGTAACTGCTTGCGCTTAACGGTGCCCAGCTCCTGAACGTTCATCATGAAAGAGCCGTCACCGGAGATACAGATAACCGTATCGTTTGGGCGGGCAACCTGCGCCCCTACCGCGGCAGGGAGACCGAAGCCCATCGTCCCTAAACCACTGGAGGTAATGAAGTTTTCCGGGCGCGTGTAAGTCATGTGCTGCGCTGACCACATCTGGTGTTGGCCTACATCCGTCGTGACCACACAGTCTGCCGGTTTACGGTCGGACAATTGCTTTAACAGCAGTGGCGCATAGATGGCGTCACCAGGATGGTCGTAACGCCAGGTATGTTCAACGCGCATATCGGCGGTGTGCTGACGCCATGCGTCGATTTTCAGAGGCTGCTGTAAAGCCGGTAATAACGCGTTGAGATTGCCCTGCAGGGCCACATGCGCCTGACGCAGTTTGTTCATCTCCGCCGGGTCGATATCCATGTGGATCACGTTGGCATTCGGCGCGAAGGTATTCAGCTTGCCGGTGACACGATCATCAAAACGGGCACCTACGGCGATCAGCAAGTCACACGCCTGCACGGCCAGGTTCGCCGCTTTGGTACCGTGCATCCCCAGCATGCCCAGATAGTACGGATAGTCCGCATCTACCGCGCCAAGACCTTTCAACGTACAGGTGGCGGGCATTTGCGTAACCGCGATGAATTCGCGCAGGGCGGGAACGGCCTGTGCCATACCAACCCCACCCCCTACGTACAACATCGGTTGTTTAGCGTGGGCAATCATCTGCCGCGCCTCTTCCACCGCGGCGTGCGGAAATGCATCGTCGCTTTCAACGGTGGAGAAGTGCGGTTCCAGATCGCCCAGAGCAACCTGGATATCTTTCGGGATATCAACCAGAACCGGTCCAGGGCGACCAGAGTTTGCCACCTCAAACGCCTCTGCCATCACACGCGGCAGCTCTTCCAGAGACTGAACGAGGAAGCTGTGTTTGGTGCAGGCCAGTGACAAGCCGAGCACGTCCACTTCCTGGAAGGCATCAGTACCAATGAGGGGCGAGGCCACCTGACCGGTGATGGCGACAACGGGAACGGAATCAAGCAGTGCATCCGCCAGGCCGGTGATCAGGTTTGTGGCACCCGGCCCTGAGGTTGCCATGCAGACACCGGTTTTACCGGTGGCACGTGCATAGCCAATGGCGGCCATCGCTGCGCCCTGCTCGTGTCGGCACAAGAGGTGTTCCACGCCGCCGTCATACAATGCATCGTAAATCGGCATTATTGCGCCCCCCGGATAACCGAAGACAGTGTCGACTCCCTGTGCGCGCAACGCATGTACTACCCACTGTGCACCATTCATAGTTAGTTCCCCGTCATAAATCGGGAGAAACAGAATTTTGTGCTATTAGTCATTCTCTGCTCCTCGTGTAAGTTTTTTAGTCATAAAAAAACCCCCGGACCTTTCGGTGCGGGGGTCTTAGTTCGTTAAGGCTTGATTTCTAAGCCTTTCCTCGTCCAAGTGCAGCCCCGCACGGTGGGATAATAATCACCACCACGCTAATCACGACCAGGCTAATCACTCGTAGAAGGGCTGTCATTTTCAGTTCTTTTTGCATCTTGTTCGAAGGAATACCTAAAGAGGTATCACAGTTTTTAAATCAAACACAAGATTTATTTATGGCTGATTTGGTTAGCCTGCGAATCATATTTTATGAACGCATTGTTTTATATGAAGAAATTAGATAGTGAATATTTTTCATTTTTTCAGCACGGACAGAGCGGTATGTCGCCTGTACATTTTTTTGCGAGCAGGGTTCCACAGAAAAGAAAAGATTACATCTTGACGTTAAAACCTCGGAAGAGGATGCGTAAATCCGCTAAATGTGGCTAAACATGCATACCGGTCACGGGCATAGTCATCTCCTGAGGAGGTGCTTATGTCACTGTCAGTTGTTTATACCCGAGCGGCCATTGGAGTAAAAGCACCGCTTATTTCGGTAGAAGTTCATCTCAGCAACGGGCTGCCCGGGCTGACGCTGGTTGGATTGCCGGAGACCACGGTAAAGGAAGCCAGAGATCGGGTGCGCAGTGCGATTATTAATAGCGGTTATACCTTTCCGGCAAAGAAAATCACCATCAACCTTGCGCCTGCAGACTTGCCTAAAGAGGGAGGGCGATATGATTTACCTATCGCTATAGCGCTCCTCGCCGCCTCTGAGCAGCTTAACAGTAGCAGACTAGGCGCATATGAGTTCATCGGTGAACTGGCGCTCACAGGCGCGCTGAGGGGCGTTCCTGGTGCCATCTCGGGTGCGCTGGAGGCCATTCGCGCAGGTCGACAAATCATTGTTGCCAATGAAAATGGTGCAGAAGTGAGCCTGATAGCCGAGAGAGGATGTCTGCTAGCCGGGCATTTACAGGAAGTGTGCGCGTATCTTGAGGGGCAACATGTGCTGCCAGAGCCGGAAGAATCAGGCGATCCCCTGGCAGAAAGCCCGGACGATCTGAGCGATATTTACGGCCAGGAGCAGGGGAAGCGGGCGCTGGAGATCACCGCTGCCGGCGGACATAACCTGTTGTTGATTGGCCCACCGGGTACAGGAAAAACGATGCTGGCGAGCAGGTTGAATGGTTTACTGCCTCCACTTAATAACCATGAAGCGCTGGAAAGCGCGGCGATATTTAGTCTGGTGAGTTCAGTGTCATTGCAAAAACAGTGGCGACGTCGCCCGTTTCGCTCTCCGCACCACAGTGCCTCACTGGCGGCCATGGTCGGCGGTGGCACCATACCAGGGCCGGGAGAGATCTCTCTGGCGCACAACGGCATCCTGTTTCTGGATGAACTGCCTGAATTTGAACGCCGCGTTCTGGATGCGCTGAGGGAGCCCATCGAATCGGGTGAGATCCACATCTCCCGTACACGCGCCAAAATAAGCTATCCCGCGCGGTTCCAGCTGGTAGCGGCAATGAACCCCAGCCCATCGGGCCATTATCAGGGCAACCACAATCGCTCCACGCCTGAACAGACGCTGCGCTACCTGGGGAAGTTATCTGGTCCTTTCCTGGATCGTTTCGATTTGTCGCTGGAAATCCCCTTGCCTCCTCCCGGCCTGCTCAGCCAGAGCAGCGCCAGAGGAGAGAGTACGGTGGAGGTTCGCGAGCGGGTTATCGCCGCGCAGGCCCGGCAGTATATGCGTCAACATAAGCTGAATGCCCGTCTGGATAACGCTGAGATTCGGCAGTTTTGTCCTCTTAAGACTGAAGATTCATGCTGGCTGGAGGATACGTTGACGCGCTTTGGGCTTTCCATTCGCGCATGGCAGCGTCTTATAAAAGTCGCCCGCACCATCGCCGATGTGGAAAAGTGCCCTGACATTGAAAGGCGGCATCTGCAGGAAGCGTTAAGCTATCGTGCGATCGATCGCTTGCTCCTGCACCTGCAAAAGTTACTGGCATAAAAAAAGGGGCCACAGCCCCTTTTCTTGTTAGTCGTCAGACTCAGTGTAGTCTTCAGCACCTTCCATCTGCGGCTTACCGCCAGACAGCGTATGGAAACGCTTTGGACGCTTAATGCGTGCCATATACTTGATCCATACACGTTCTGCTTCAGACTGTGGCTCACGCTCGCCACGGCAGACTGCGACAAACTGTTTTTCGTCTTCAGTTGCAGGCTCACGTTTACCCAGATCCAGCTCGTTAAAGGCATAACCATGACGCTCAAGCATCTGCGCCTCTTTGATGGTGAAATCGCCGTGACGAGAGAACCCGCGTGGATAATTTTTATTGTCGAAAAACGATTAGTCGTCGTAAAGCTTTCCGCCATCCTACACGCTCCTAATTCTTTGGCCGAGCTATTTATGGCGCGGAGTATTAGTTACGCTTGACAGAGTGTAAAACAAAACATTTAAATCATAACGACAAATTATTTTGCGGAGAAAGATGTGGATACGGAATTGCTAAAAACTTTCCTGGAAGTGAGCAGAACGCGCCACTTTGGGCGAGCAGCGGAAGCCCTTTACCTGACGCATTAATGCGTGCCATATATACTTGATCCATACACGTTCTGCTTCAGACTGTGGCTCACGCTCGCCACGGCAGACTGCGACAAACTGTTTTTCGTCTTCAGTTGCAGGCTCACGTTTACCCAGATCCAGCTCGTTAAAGGCATAACCATGACGCTCAAGCATCTGCGCCTCTTTGATGGTGAAATCGCCGTGACGAGAGAACCCGCGTGGATAATTTTTTATTGTCGAAAAAACGATTAGTCGTCGTAAAGCTTTCCGCCATCCTACACGCTCCTAATTCTTTGGCCGAGCTATTTATGGCGCGGAGTATTAGTTACGCCTTGACAGAGTGTAAAACAAACATTTAAATCATAACGACAAATTATTTTGCGGAGAAAGATGTGGATACGGAATTGCTAAAAACTTTCCTGGAAGTGAGCAGAACGCGCCACTTTGGGCGAGCAGCGGAAGCCCTTTACCTGACGCAGTCAGCGGTCAGTTTTCGTATTCGACAGCTGGAAAATCAACTGGGTGTGAACCTTTTTACCCGCCACCGTAACAACATACGCCTCACGCCAGCCGGTGAAAAACTGCTGCCGTATGCAGAAACACTGATGAATACCTGGCAGGCGGCACGTAAAGAGGTTGCGCACACCTCGAGGCCATAACGAGTTCTCCATTGGGGCCAGCGCATCGTTGTGGGAATGTATGCTCAGTCAGTGGCTTACCCGGCTCTATCCTTCCCACAACCATTTGCAATTTGAAGCGCGGATTGCGCAACGTCAGTCGCTCGTTAAGCAACTGCACGAGCGCCAGTTGGATCTTCTGATCACGACCGAAGCCCCCAAAATGGACGAATTTAGCAGCCAGATTGTTGGCCAGTTTGGCCTTGCGCTTTATGCCTCCGAGCCTTCAATGATGAAAGCCGACCTGACCTATCTGCGTCTGGAGTGGGGGCCAGATTTCCAGCAACACGAGGCGGGATTGATTGCTCCGGATGATGTGCCACAGTTAACAACCAGCTCTGCGGAGATCGCCTGTCAGCAGCTCTCCTTGCTGAAGGGGTGCACCTGGTTACCTGTTCGCTGGCAGACACGAAACCCGGGTTGCATACCGTTGTGGACTCCACCACGCTTTCCAGACCGCTGTATGCCATCTGGCTCCAGAACAGCGATAAGCAATCGCAGATAAAAGATCTTCTAAAAATTAATATTATGGATTGATGCATGCGCCAGCAGAAATGCTGGCTGCAACGTCTGAAGAGGGGGACTCGGCGTCTTTCAGGCAAAAAAAATCCTTTGCCGAAGCAAAGGATTATATATGGCAGGGGCGGAGAGACTCGAACTCGCGACACCCGGTTTTGGAGACCGGTGCTCTACCAACTGAGCTACGCCCCTAAAGTCTTTTGCCATTAAGCCTGCCGGGTAGGCAGGCTTAATGTCTTAATAAGTGGCGGAACGGACGGGACTCGAACCCGCGACCCCCTGCGTGACAGGCAGGTATTCTAACCGACTGAACTACCGCTCCACCGAAGACTGCTGTAACCACCGGATTTATGCACCGGCTTACTACGTAATTTGATGCCTGGCAGTTCCCTACTCTCGCATGGGGAGACCCCACACTACCATCGGCGCTACGGCGTTTCACTTCTGAGTTCGGCATGGGGTCAGGTGGGACCACCGCGCTAAAGCCGCCAGGCAAATTCTGTTATCTGTATCAGCTGAAAATCGTCTCTCATCGCCAAAACATCTTCGGCGTTGTAAGGTTAAGCCTCACGGTTCATTAGTATCGGTTAGCTCAACGCATCGCTGCGCTTACACACCCGACCTATCAACGTCGTAGTCTTCAACGTTCCTTCAGGAGACTTAAAGTCTCAGGGAGAACTCATCTCGGGGCAAGTTTCGTGCTTAGATGCTTTCAGCACTTATCTCTTCCGCATTTAGCTACCGGGCAGTGCCATTGGCATGACAACCCGAACACCAGTGATGCGTCCACTCCGGTCCTCTCGTACTAGGAGCAGCCCCCCTCAATTCTCCAGCGCCCACGGCAGATAGGGACCGAACTGTCTCACGACGTTCTAAACCCAGCTCGCGTACCACTTTAAATGGCGAACAGCCATACCCTTGGGACCTACTTCAGCCCCAGGATGTGATGAGCCGACATCGAGGTGCCAAACACCGCCGTCGATATGAACTCTTGGGCGGTATCAGCCTGTTATCCCCGGAGTACCTTTTATCCGTTGAGCGATGGCCCTTCCATTCAGAACCACCGGATCACTATGACCTGCTTTCGCACCTGCTCGAGCCGTCACTCTCGCAGTCAAGCTAGCTTATGCCATTGCACTAACCTCCTGATGTCCGACCAGGATTAGCTAACCTTCGTGCTCCTCCGTTACTCTTTGGGAGGAGACCGCCCCAGTCAAACTACCCACCAGACACTGTCCGCAACCCGGATCACGGGTCTACGTTAGAACACCAGCCATTAAAGGGTGGTATTTCAAGGTTGGCTCCACGCAGACTGGCGTCCACGCTTCAAAGCCTCCCACCTATCCTACACATCAAGGACCAGTGTTCAGTGTCAAGCTATAGTAAAGGTTCACGGGGTCTTTCCGTCTTGCCGCGGGTACACTGCATCTTCACAGCGAGTTCAATTTCACTGAGTCTCGGGTGGAGACAGCCTGGCCATCATTACGCCATTCGTGCAGGTCGGAACTTACCCGACAAGGAATTTCGCTACCTTAGGACCGTTATAGTTACGGCCGCCGTTTACCGGGGCTTCGATCAAGAGCTTCGCGTTACCGCTAACCCCATCAATTAACCTTCCGGCACCGGGCAGGCGTCACACCGTATACGTCCACTTTCGTGTTTGCACAGTGCTGTGTTTTTAATAAACAGTTGCAGCCAGCTGGTATCTTCGACTGATTTCAGCTCCACCCGCAGGGGCTTCACCTACATATCAGCGTGCCTTCTCCCGAAGTTACGGCACCATTTTGCCTAGTTCCTTCACCCGAGTTCTCTCAAGCGCCTTGGTATTCTCTACCTGACCACCTGTGTCGGTTTGGGGTACGATTTGATGTTACCTGATGCTTAGAGGCTTTTCCTGGAAGCAGGGCATTTGTTACTTCAGCACCGTAGTGCCTCGTCATCACACCTCAGCGTTAATAAGGAACCGGATTTACCTGGAACCTCCGCCTACATGCTTAAACCGGGACAACCGTCGCCCGGCTAACATAGCCTTCTCCGTCCCCCCTTCGCAGTAACACCAAGTACAGGAATATTAACCTGTTTCCCATCGACTACGCCTTTCGGCCTCGCCTTAGGGGTCGACTCACCCTGCCCCGATTAACGTTGGACAGGAACCCTTGGTCTTCCGGCGAGCGGGCTTTTCACCCGCTTTATCGTTACTTATGTCAGCATTCGCACTTCTGATACCTCCAGCACCCCTCACAGGACACCTCAACGGCTTACAGAACGCTCCCCTACCCAACAACGCATAAGCGTCGCTGCCGCAGCTTCGGTGCATGGTTTAGCCCCGTTACATCTTCCGCGCAGGCCGACTCGACCAGTGAGCTATTACGCTTTCTTTAAATGATGGCTGCTTCTAAGCCAACATCCTGGCTGTCTGTGCCTTCCCACATCGTTTCCCACTTAACCATGACTTTGGGACCTTAGCTGGCGGTCTGGGTTGTTTCCCTCTTCACGACGGACGTTAGCACCCGCCGTGTGTCTCCCGTGATAACATTCTTCGGTATTCGTAGTTTGCATCGGGTTGGTAAGCCGGGATGGCCCCTAGCCGAAACAGTGCTCTACCCCCGAAGATGAATTCACGAGGCGCTACCTAAATAGCTTTCGGGGAGAACCAGCTATCTCCCGGTTTGATTGGCCTTTCACCCCCAGCCACAAGTCATCCGCTAATTTTTCAACATTAGTCGGTTCGGTCCTCCAGTTAGTGTTACCCAACCTTCAACCTGCCCATGGCTAGATCACCGGGTTTCGGGTCTATACCCTGCAACTTAACGCCCAGTTAAGACTCGGTTTCCCTTCGGCTCCCCTATACGGTTAACCTTGCTACAGAATATAAGTCGCTGACCCATTATACAAAAGGTACGCAGTCACCCCATAAAAGAGGCTCCCACTGCTTGTACGTACACGGTTTCAGGTTCTTTTTCACTCCCCTCGCCGGGGTTCTTTTCGCCTTTCCCTCACGGTACTGGTTCACTATCGGTCAGTCAGGAGTATTTAGCCTTGGAGGATGGTCCCCCCATATTCAGACAGGATACCACGTGTCCCGCCCTACTCTTCGAGTTCACAGCCTGTGTGCTTTCGTGTACGGGACTTTCACCCTGTACCGTGCGACTTTCCAGACGCTTCCACTAACACACAAGCTGATTCAGACTCTGGGCTGCTCCCCGTTCGCTCGCCGCTACTGGGGGAATCTCGGTTGATTTCTTTTCCTCGGGGTACTTAGATGTTTCAGTTCCCCCGGTTCGCCTCGTTAACCTATGTATTCAGTTAACGATAGTGTGTCGGAACACACTGGGTTTCCCCATTCGGACATCGCCGGGTCAAAGGTTCATATCACCTCGCCGGCGCTTTTCGCAGATTAGCACGTCCTTCATCGCCTCTGACTGCCAGGGCATCCACCGTGTACGCTTAGTCGCTTAACCTCACAACCCGAAGATGTTTCTTTCGATTCATCACCGGTTTGCGAAAATTTGAGAGACTCGAACACACATWAMMTGTGTGTCGTTTCAATTTTCAGCTTGATCCAGATTTTTAAAGAGCAAAACTTCGCAGTGCACCTTTTCAGGTTCACTCTGAAGTTTTCTTGTTTTCGCAGTAAAAGATGGTGGAGCTATGCGGGATCGAACCGCAGACCTCCTGCGTGCAAAGCAGGCGCTCTCCCAGCTGAGCTATAGCCCCATCGTATGACCAACCTCTTCAAATCTGCATGACAGATTTGGTAGGCCTGAGTGNACTTGAACCACCGACCTCACCCTTATCAGGGGTGCGCTCTAACCACCTGAGCTACAAGCCTGTAGAGGTTTTTTACTGCTGTTTTTCATCAGACAATCTGTGTGAGCACTACAAAGGCAGGTTCTTTAAGGTAAGGAGGTGATCCAACCGCAGGTTCCCCTACGGTTACCTTGTTACGACTTCACCCCAGTCATGAATCACAAAGTGGTAAGCGCCCTCCCGAAGGTTAAGCTACCTACTTCTTTTGCAACCCACTCCCATGGTGTGACGGGCGGTGTGTACAAGGCCCGGGAACGTATTCACCGTAGCATTCTGATCTACGATTACTAGCGATTCCGACTTCATGGAGTCGAGTTGCAGACTCCAATCCGGACTACGACGCACTTTATGAGGTCCGCTTGCTCTCGCGAGTTCGCTTCTCTTTGTATGCGCCATTGTAGCACGTGTGTAGCCCTACTCGTAAGGGCCATGATGACTTGACGTCATCCCCACCTTCCTCCAGTTTATCACTGGCAGTCTCCTTTGAGTTCCCGGCCGGACCGCTGGCAACAAAGGATAAGGGTTGCGCTCGTTGCGGGACTTAACCCAACATTTCACAACACGAGCTGACGACAGCCATGCAGCACCTGTCTCAGAGTTCCCGAAGGCACCAATCCATCTCTGGAAAGTTCTCTGGATGTCAAGAGTAGGTAAGGTTCTTCGCGTTGCATCGAATTAAACCACATGCTCCACCGCTTGTGCGGGCCCCCGTCAATTCATTTGAGTTTTAACCTTGCGGCCGTACTCCCCAGGCGGTCGACTTAACGCGTTAGCTCCGGAAGCCACGCCTCAAGGGCACAACCTCCAAGTCGACATCGTTTACGGCGTGGACTACCAGGGTATCTAATCCTGTTTGCTCCCCACGCTTTCGCACCTGAGCGTCAGTCTTTGTCCAGGGGGCCGCCTTCGCCACCGGTATTCCTCCAGATCTCTACGCATTTCACCGCTACACCTGGAATTCTACCCCCCTCTACAAGACTCTAGCCTGCCAGTTTCGAATGCAGTTCCCAGGTTGAGCCCGGGATTTCACATCCGACTTGACAGACCGCCTGCGTGCGCTTACGCCCAGTAATTCCGATTAACGCTTGCACCCTCCGTATTACCGCGGCTGCTGGCACGGAGTTAGCCGGTGCTTCTTCTGCGGGTAACGTCAATTGCTGCGGTTATTAACCACAACACCTTCCTCCCCGCTGAAAGTACTTTACAACCCGAAGGCCTTCTTCATACACGCGGCATGGCTGCATCAGGCTTGCGCCCATTGTGCAATATTCCCCACTGCTGCCTCCCGTAGGAGTCTGGACCGTGTCTCAGTTCCAGTGTGGCTGGTCATCCTCTCAGACCAGCTAGGGATCGTCGCCTAGGTGAGCGTTTACCCCACCTACTAGCTAATCCCATCTGGGCACATCTGATGGCAAGAGGCCCGAAGGTCCCCTCTTTGGTCTTGCGACGTTATGCGGTATTAGCTACCGTTTCCAGTAGTTATCCCCCTCCATCAGGCAGTTTCCCAGACATTACTCACCGTCCGCCACTCGTCACCCGAGAGCAAGCTCTCTGTGCTACCGTTCGACTTGCATGTGTTAGGCCTGCCGCCAGCGTTCAATCTGAGCCATGATCAAACTCTTCAATTTAAGTTTGATGCTCGTGAATTAAACTTCGTAATGAATTACGTATGTTCACTCAGAGACTTGGTATTCATTTAGTGTCCGAAGACATTAAGAATCCATGTCACTTTGAGTGCCCACACAGATTGTCTGATAAATTGTTAAAGAGCAGTTGCGACGCGGCTTACAGCTCACCGTCGCGAGGTGGCGTATATTACGCTTTCCTCTTTCAGAGTCAACCCTGAAGTTCAGGATTTTTTCTCTTCAACCGACCGGGTTATCTGTGAAGTGATTCACATCCGCCGTGTCGATGGAGGCGCATTATAGGGTGCCGCCGAGGAATGACAAGCGGAAATATGCATTTTTATTTCGACCGCTCACCTTTTCACCAAAAAGGCTATTTTTGGTGCTTTTTAATCTCTTTTGGCAGCTCTGCCAGGCTATTAATCACCCAATCCGCAGCACTCTCTGCTTCAGGCGTCACAGGTTTGCCGGTGCGCACAAGTATTTTAGTCCCCACACCTGCGGCGGTTGCTGCCTGCATATCTTCCAGTTTATCGCCCACCATATAAGAAGCAGCCATATCGATATGCAGGAATTCCTGCGCAGAGATAAACATTCCCGGATGCGGCTTGCGGCAATCACACGTCTGGCGAAACTCTTCTACAGTTCCCTGCGGGTGGTGCGGGCAATAGTAAATGCCATCAAGTTCGACACCGCGGTCAGCCAGCGACCAGTCCATCCATTCCGTCAGCGTCTCGAATTGCGCCTCGGTGAATTTTCCACGTGCGATGCCGGACTGGTTGGTCACGACCCCAGCGCATAGCCCATCTCTTTCAGCTGGCGCATGGCATCGATAACGCCCTCGATAAACTCGAACTCATCAATCTCGTGGACATAACCGTGATCCACATTAATAGTGCCATCACGATCGAGAAAAATTGCGGGTACTGATTTTGCCACCGGTTTCCCTGAAAAAGGCATGTACAGCTAGTATCTCATGAATCGCAGCGCAATAAAGTGCTCATCGTACAGAGTTGGATTGATTTAGACGTCTGGATGCCTTAACATCCGTTTTGTTTACGGTCATCACCCGTATCTGGCAGAAGAAAATGCCACGGCTAACTTACATACGATAAAAATAATCTAATGATTAAACTTTCCAATATCACCAAAGTGTTCCAGCAGGGGAACCGAACCATTCAGGCGCTGAACAATGTCAGTCTGCATGTTCCTGCTGGTCAAATTTATGGCGTCATTGGCGCATCGGGTGCAGGTAAAAGTACGCTGATCCGTTGTGTTAACCTGCTTGAGCGCCCAACCCAGGGTCGTGTAGAAGTAGGCGGGCAGGAACTGACCGCCCTTTCAGAGAAAGAACTGACGAAAGCACGCCGCCAGATTGGCATGATCTTCCAGCACTTTAACCTGCTGGCCTCCCGTACGGTGTTTGGCAACGTTGCCTTGCCGCTGGAACTGGACAACACGCCAAAAGAAGAAGTTAAGCGTCGCGTAACCGAACTGCTGGATCTCGTTGGACTGGGTGATAAACACGATAGCTACCCGGCAAACCTGTCCGGTGGACAAAAACAGCGTGTGGCCATTGCCCGCGCGCTGGCAAGTAACCCGAAAGTGCTGCTGTGCGATGAAGCCACCAGCGCATTAGATCCCGCCACTACGCGTTCCATTCTGGAGCTTCTGAAGGACATCAACCGTCGCCTCGGCCTGACCATTCTCCTTATTACACATGAAATGGACGTGGTGAAACGCATCTGTGATTGCGTCGCGGTAATCAGCAACGGTGAGTTGATTGAGCAAGACACGGTCAGCGAAGTGTTTTCCCATCCGAAAACCCCACTGGCACAACAGTTTATTCAGTCCACGCTGCACCTGGATATTCCGGAAGATTATCTGGAGCGTTTAAAAACAGAATCGACCGCGGACAGCGTCCCGATGCTGCGTATGGAGTTCACTGGCCAGTCCGTCGATGCGCCACTGCTGTCCGAAACCGCGCGCCGCTTTAATGTGAATAACAACATCATCAGCGCGCAAATGGATTACGCCGGTGGCGTGAAGTTCGGCATCATGCTGACGGAAATGCACGGCACACAAGCAGAAACCCAGGCGGCAATTGCCTGGCTGCAAGAACATCACGTAAAAGTAGAGGTACTGGGTTATGTCTGAGCCGATGATGTGGCTGCTGGTTCGCGGCGTTTGGGAAACGCTGGCAATGACCTTTGTATCAGGCTTCTTTGGTTTTGTGATTGGTCTGCCGGTCGGCGTGCTGTTGTATGTGACGCGCCCGGGACAAATCATTGAGAACGCGAAGCTGTATCGCA